>JALHUE010000229.1 GCA_022866145.1 Anaerolineales bacterium
ACGACATCCTGCTGGTCGGGGGTCAGGGCGGTGAGGGCCTGCTGCAGGTGGCGTCCGAGCTCACTGCGGGCCGCCAGGTCGTCCGGCTGCGGGCCGTTGGCTGGGAGCTGTTCCGTGATCTCTGCCTGCGGGTGCCGGTAGGCTCGGCGATAGTGGTCGGCGACCAGGTTGGCCGTTGTACCCAGCAGCCAGCCCTGGATTGTGGTCCGAGGCCCTTTGCCCAGCTGGAGGGCTTCGATCAGTCGGACGAACACATCGCTGGTCAGATCCTCGGCGAGCTGGTCGTCGTTGAGACGGAATCGGGCATACCTATACACGACCGCGTAGTATCGGTCGTGAATCTCGCCGACCGCCTGCGCATCCAGGGAGTGCAGGCGGTCAACTTCGGCGGTGCTGGCGCCACGTGTACGCAGTCGCAACGTCAGGTGTCCAAGACTTGGAATTCTCGCTGTTGGCGCCGCGCAGTATAGCATGGGGTTCATCCGGGTTCGCTCCTCGTCCCGCGTAGGCGGGACGAGGAGCGAAAGGGGAGCTCATGCGAATGGGACTAGTCGTCGTCCCCGCCGCTGCCGCTTCCCTTGCCGCTGTTGTCATCGCTGCCCGAGCCGCCGTTGTCGTCAGCGCTGTGATCATCGCTGCCCGAGCCGATGTTGTGGTTGTTCAGGTCATCGTCATCGAACGACAGGCCATCGTTGTCTTCCTCGATTTCCTTGGCCGTCAGGCTGCCGTCGGCATTGCGGACAAGTTCGACCTGCACCATGTCCCCGACCAGTATGTGGCTGTCGAATTCGGTGGCGCCGGTGACCGAGAAGGTCATACCGCCAATGGTCCAGCTGCCCTCGCCGATGGACTCGACGATGCCGGAGAACTTGAAGTCCTCGCCGTCCTCGCCCGACTCCGGGGTGCCCGAGTCATCTGACATGTCCTCGACACCAGCCGGTTCGATCTCGCGGGCGAGCAGCGAGCCGTCCGCCTGAGGCACGACATGGACCTTCACCAGGCTGCCGACCTCGATCGATCCCTTGACCTCCGTGCCGGGGGCGATGGCCAGTGTGCGGCCGCCGACCGTCCAGCTGTCAGCGCCCATCGACTCCACCGTCCCGGCGAACTCGAACTCCCCGACAGGTTCCTGGCTGTCTTCCGCCTCGTCCTCGGCCTTCTCGATCTCACGCGCAGTCAGGACTCCGCCTTCGCCGATCAGGGCGTGCACCTTGACCAGGTCGCCAGCCTGCATGCCGGGCATGAGCTCGGTGCCAGGCCCCACCTGCAGGGTCAAGCCGTTCACGGTCCACTGTGTGTCGCCGACCGCTTCCAGCGTCCCAACAAACTCAAGTTCGCCGACCCCTTCGGGTGCCGCGGCGGAGATGGCGCGCCGGATCGCACGGGCGAAGAGCTGGCCATCGGCCTGCAAAGCGATCTCCACCTTCACCAGATCGCCTGCGCCCAGCTCTCCCTCAATTTCGGTGCCCTTGCCGGTGGCAAAGGTGACCCCGGCCACAGTCCATTCTTCGGGGCTTATGCTGTCAGCCGGACCCACCAGCTCGAATACCTGCAAGGCACTGCTCAGGCGCACGAGGGCGGTTTCCCCAGAAGAGGCGGGTGCCTGTTCGGCGGGCGGCTTGGCCAGGCCGGCATCTTGGGCAGCTGCGGCCGTACCGTCACAGGCCGCCAGCGCCAGGCTGGCCGCTATCAGGGCGGTGGTCAAGATCAGGGTGCTTGTGCGTGTTTTCATCGAATACTCCTCAAACCTCCTTGGTATCATCTATTTAGTCGCATTCGCGGGCATGAGGTTATGGCCTATGGAAAAACTGGGACCGGCGTACTAGGCCGAAACGAGCTCAAGACCGCGATGGATTGTTATGTCAACTAAGCAGGGACAGATGCAGGTCGATGGAAGCCGGTGCGGGAGGGGGCTGCGCGGCGGGGTCGGGCCTAGCCCGCCGGCTGGTGGCCGGCAGAGGCCAGGTCGGGGTCGGCAGACCGCAAGATCGAAAACTGGTCGAAATCGCGGGCGACTGTGACGGCGGGGAAGATGGCGGCCGCTTCGTCCAGCACGTCTCGCGTCCGGTAGCGACGAGAGATATGGGTCAAGTATAGGTGCCCGACCCCGGCCCGCTTCGCCAGCTCGGCGGCATCGCTGGCAGTCAGATGGGCGAACTGGCGGGCCAGGTCGGATTCGACTGACAGGTAGGTCGCCTCGATGACTAGGCCATCCGCCCCTTCACATACCTCATCCAGCTCGCGGGTGCTGCCGCAGTCGCCGACGTGGATCAGGCGGGTGCCGCGCCGCACCGGACCGAGGACGTCGTCGGGCAAGATGGTGCGGCCGTCCGGCAAGTGGGCGGGCTGGCCCGCCACCAGGTCGCGGCGCAACGGCCCGGGCGGCAGGCCGAGCGCCTCCGCTCGCTCCGGCAGGAACGGTCGATGGGAGGCGGCCTCAAAGACGAAGCCGTAGCAGCCGGGGCTGCGGTGCTGCACCGGGAAGGCCGTGATGCGGAGACCGCCGGCCTCCAGCAGGACGCCGGGCTCAATCGGGTTCAACTCCAACCGCATCGGGGGGCGGGCACCGCGCAGGACCACGCCCTGGATCAGGTCGCGGATTCGATCCAGGGCATGCCGTCCGGCGAAGATCTCCAGGGTGTCGATGGTCTCCCACCGCATGAAAGTTGAGAGCAATCCGGCGAGGCCGAGGATGTGGTCGAGGTGCCCGTGGGTGATCAGGATGCGGTTCAGCCGCCGAAACCCAATGCCGGATTGCAGGATCTGTCGCTGCGTCCCCTCGCCACAGTCGATCAGGAACCGCTGGTCGCGGTAGCTGACGACCTGGGCCGACAGCCCGCGTCGGATCGAGGGGGCCGAGGCTGATGTGCCCAGGAAGGTGAGCTCAAACACGCGGCCGCACTCCGGGCGAGGGTTGGAACGAGGTCACGACGGCCATTGTACACCGGCAAGCGACGTCATCGCCGATGGAGGGCGCACCCGCCGCATTCAGGCGGTGCGGGCAATAGCCGTCAGCCCCAGGATTACGATGCCGATCCAGAGGTTGATGCGAAGCAGGCGTTGTTGGCTTGCGGTGGCTGCCCGCCCTTCGAGTCCCGTGTCCGCTGCTCTCAGCAGGGCCTGGCGCTCAAGGGTTGGGGTGACCACCCAGGTCTGGTACGCGGCGAGCGCCAACATCGCCCCGAAGGCGGTGTGTTTGGCGAGCATCGCCGCCGACCAAAGGTTGTCGATCGCCAGCAAGCCGAGATAGTTCGGGCTGGCTGCCATCTGTGTCATTCCGGTGGCGACCAGCACGGCGATGCTCAGCCAGGCCAGCGGCTGGAATCGCCGCGAGATGGCCCGCAGCAGGTTGGCCTGATCGTGGGCGGAGAGGGACCGGCTGGCCGCCGGCAGCCAGAGCACTGAGAGGACGAACAGCCCGCCGACGAGCACGATGGTCGCCAGCATGTGCAGGGCGTAGGCCGCCGTGAGCGCCCAGGCCGGCACGGGCGAGCTCACCCGCCGCCGCTGCCGCCACCGCCATCTGGAGTGGGCGTCTCGGTCGGCACTTCGCCCCCGGGCGTAGCGGTCTCTTCCGCCGGCTCCTCCGGCTGGTCTTCGGCATCCTCGCAAAGACCGTAGGCCTCGGTGGCGGTCGGGACGAGGGTGCCGTTCTCCCAAGCCAGGAGCGACTGCTCATAGTAGCCCTTGGCGGCACACGGGTCGCCCGAGGAGACCAGCAGGTCGCCGTAGGCCTGGGATGAGATGGCGTACTTGATGTAAGCATCATTCTTCAAATAGGGGGCGACGACGTAGACCTGGGAGAAGTAGTACACCGCCTGGGCCCAGTTGGCGCCCATGTAGCTGTTGGCCAACAGATAGAGGTCGGCCCAGCTGCGCCAGTTTTCGGCTTCTTCATCCAGGGGACCGAAGAGTTCGGCGCGGCTGAGGTCATACATCCCCTCTTCCAACAGGCCTTGCTGGCCAATGCGCTCGACCCCGCGGTTGCGCAGGGCGGCGTAGAGCAGTCCGTCGACCTCGACTGCCCGGTACTCGAAATCCTTGGCGCGCAGGGCCAGGAGTGTCTCGATCGTCAGGTCCCAATCCCCATCGGCGAGAGCCTGGTGGGCCTGGACAAACAAGTCCTCGATAGGGGCCAGGTTGGGGGTTGGCGTGGCGCCCGGCAACAGCGTCGGATGCGGGGCGTTCAGGCCGACCAGGGCTTGGGCCAGTCGCTGGGCGGCGTCCGGATAGGTTGGGTCGAGGCGGATCACGTATTCGATTCGCTGGCGCGCCAACTCGAAGCGCCTGGCTTCCAGGTCTTCGAGCGCCAGACCCCACTGTTCGTCGGCGCTCAGGCCAAAAGCCACCTGGCGTGCCTGCTGTCGCTGCTGCACGCCCACCAGATACCCGATGGAGGCGGCGAGAAGGATAACGCCCAAGGTGAGCGGGATCAGCCAGATCCAACGACGACGGCGCCGCGGTTCAGGCGAGCTGGTAGCGGTTGGTTCGTTCTGGGAGAGATCGCTCATGGGCTGTCTTGGTCCGACGGGCGTGGCTGCGGGGAATGCCGGCTGGGGATTATACCCGACGAGCGGCGTCCCCAAGCACAAGAACCTGGCGCAGACCGGCGGCCGGGGCTCCGGCCCCCCGGAGCGGCAGATTCGGGCTGACCACACAATCCCTTCACAAGTGCCGGACACCGCCCTCAAGCCGGCTCGCTATGCTGACAGTCGATCCCTGGGTGTCGTGAAAGGAAGGCCCCTGTAGGAAAGCCAGAATCCAAGACCGTTTCAAGTCGATACCCCCTCGTCGGCGGAATACGGCGGCGGTCGCCATTGCCGTGTTGCTGCTGGGCGTGGCCGTCTTCGCCTTCGCCAAGACTGGCGTTCTATCGGGGGAGGCGCAAGATGAAGCCCAACTGCAGACGGCAACCGTGAGATCTGGCGATCTCGTGTTGCTCGTCAGCGGTACCGGGACGCTCACCGCCGCGGATGAGATCCTGCTCGGCTTCGGGGCCAGCGGGACTATCTCGGCCCTGCATGTGAAGGTCGGCGATCGGGTCAAATCCGGCGACATCCTGGCCGAGCAGGCCGAGCGCAAGCAGTTGGAGGCGGAGCTGGCGGCAGACCAACTGGCCCTGATCGAGGCGCACGAGGCGCTGGCGGATCTCGAGAACGGAGCCGGCATGGCGTGCGCCGAGGCGCAGTTAGCCCTGGCGGATGCCCAGGACACCCTCAAAGCTTCCGAGCGCACCTGGCGGGTGAGCAAGCAGGGCAACCGCGCCAAGCAGCACCAGCGTGAAGGCGGCGCTGGCCGCAGTGATCGTCGCCAGG
>JALHUE010000230.1 GCA_022866145.1 Anaerolineales bacterium
CTGTGCAGCTGCCTCTCGGCCCGGAAGGGATTCGACTCGGTTGTCTGGAGGACCGAGTCCGGGGAGGACCGGGAGATCGCCGGTCCCATCGGCGACCGCCCACGCAATCGAGGCGGGCCGTCTAGCGCGTGACGCGGAAGCTGGCGTGGGCCTCGGTGACCTCACCCAGTTGGCTCTCCACCTGGTCGACGTGTCCACCCGCCGGACCCCGGTGAAGGGCAGCCAGGAGTTGCTGCAAGGCTTCGGCCTGGCCTTGGGCCAGGACCTCAACCGAGCCGTTGGGCAGGTTGCGCGTCCAGCCCGTTAGGCCGAGCGCCGCCGCCCGGTCAAGGACGAAATAGCGATACCCGACGCCCTGGACTCGGCCATGGATCAGGGCGTGCAGTTCGTCGATCGGCTTGGGCATCGTGCCTCCAGGCGGCGCCAGGCTGGCGGTGCGGCTAGGCCCCGAGCAAGGCCAGGAGGGGCGTCAGCGTCAGCGGGCTGAGCAGGGTACTCACCAGCACGGCGCCTGCTACAAATCCTGGCTCGCTATCGAACTCGGTGGCAATGATGGTGTTGAGGACGGCCGTCGGCATCCCGGCCTCCAGGACCGCGACCTGGCCGGCCAGCGTGGGCAGACCGAATACGGGAACCAGCGCCCAGGCGATGGCTGGGCCGGCGATCAAGCGAAGCCCGGCCGACAGAGAGACCAGCCGGCGCTGTTGCGGCAGCCCGGCCTTGGCGATCTGCATCCCCAATAGCAGCAGCATGATCGGGACGGCGGAGACGGCGAGCAGCTCGATCGGCCGGGAAGCGAAGGCCGGGAGCTCGGCGCCGCTCCCGCGGACGAGCAGTGCCAGGGGGATGGCGTACAACGTGGGCACTTTGAGGAGCCCGAGGGCCGACTTCGCAGGCGAGGTCTTGCCGACACTGGCGATGTATACGCCGGCGGCATTGGCCAGCATGGAGCTCGTGAGGTAGAACATGCTCGCCCAGGCGAGGCCGGCCTGGCCAAAGGCGAGCCCGTTTACCGACAGCCCGTAGTTGCCGGCGTTCATGAAGGTCACGCTCAGGATGAATGCGGCGGCAAGACGTTCGGGCAAGCGCAGCGCCCGACTGATCAGGAAGCTGACGGCGCCCATGCAGCCGATGATGGCTGCCGCCAACAGCATCATTCGTCCGATGTCCCTAGCAGGGATCTCCGTCGTGAGCAGCAACTGGAATTGCAGGGCGGGCAAGGCGGCGTAGAAGGCGACCCGTGAGAGGGGGGCGGGGTCCAGGCGCAGGCCGCGCTGCAGGATGTAGCCAACGGCGGCGACGACCAGTACCGGGACCAGGTTCTCCGCAAACAGGTGCAGGAGCGTGGTCAAGCCTCGTCGCCCTCGTCTTCCAGGTCGTCATCCTCTCGGCTGTACCCCAGCATCTGTTCGGTTCCTTCGACAAACGCCAGATTCTCCAGGGCGCTGTCAATCAGCTCGGCATCTTCAGGGTAGTCGTTGCGGCGCAGGTAGTGTCGCAGCGCCTGGTACGCGGGTTTGCCGCCCACCTGACCCAACGACCACACGGCAGCCCGGCGGATTTCGGGGCTCGGGTCTTGGAGGAGTTCGACCAGTGGCCGGGTGGAGGGCTTGAGCTCGAGTTCGCCGCAGGCGCGCGCGGCTTCCAAACGCAGGGTGGGCGCAGGGTGTTGAAGCATCGGCAAGATGCGCTCGGCCCATTCGTCATTTGCCGAGCGTCCCATAGCGATGAGCGCAGAGGCGCGCCAGGCGTCTTGGTCGGATTCGAACGCCTGCTGGATGAGTCCGGCGGCCTCCGAGCGGGAGGAGTAGCCGAGGGACTCCACGCACGTCCGTCTGGCGGTGTCGTCCGGGCTGGTTACGGCGACAGACAGCAGCCCGGCCACGATCCGCTCGAGCTGCCCTTCCTCGAGTTGCGCTGGTTCTGCGAGCAACACGAAGTGTCCCAGGGCCCGGGCTGCGGCGCGCACCGGCTCGAGGGCTGGATCGGTGTGCAGGATCTGCAGCAGGCAGTCAGCAAGAGCCGGGTCCTCGCACTCCCAGAGATTGCGGATGGCTACGCTTCGAACGTGCGGATCAGGGTCAGTCAGCGCGGCCCGGTCGATGGCGTCGAAATTCAGCTCGATGCGCTCGTCTGCCAGACGTCCCATATGCTCCAGCAGCCGCAGGCGGCGTTCCTGCGGAAGGTCGGACCAGGCGGCAAGGAAGACCTGGCGCTCGACGGCACTCAAGTCGGAGAGGGTGGCGACCTGATCGGCGGAAAGCGGCGCCGATCCTTGGCGTAACCGGGCCAGGAGACCCTGGAAGCGCGTGGTCATCGACGTCTGCTAACGGGGGAGCGCAATCGGGTTGACGAAATCCTGGATGTTGACATACAGCATCAGGGCCAGAAGAAATGCGAATCCGATCGCATGCGCCAGGCCCTCGTAGCGCGGCGAGAGCCGGCGGCCAAAAATGGCCTCGAAGGCCACGAACATCAGGCGGCCGCCGTCAAGCGCCGGAATCGGCAGTAGGTTCGCCAGCGCCAGCCCGGTGCTGATCACGCCGACCAGCGTCAGGGTGAGGAACGGGCGCTGGGCGCTGCGGTCGACATCCCGAGCCCAAGCGAGCATATCGTGCATGCCCTTGAGGCCGGTGAGGCGGGCCTCCTCCGGGGCGACCTGGCCCTGGATCAGGCGTCCGGGAAGGTGAACGATCTCACGCAATTGCAGGCGGATGGACTCGATCCCCAAGCCGGCGGCCTCAGGCCAGGAAACGGCCCGGCGCGGATTGCCGGTCACGATGCCGATCGGCCCCTGACCTTCGGGGGGAGTGAGCCGGGGCGTAAGCTCAAACTTCAGCTGGCGCTCGGCGCGCTCGACGGTGATCGTCGCCGTTCTCCCCAACGACCCTGCGATTGCGCGCTGCAGGGTATCCAGGGAGGTGACGGGCTGGCCCTGGAATTCGATGATCACGTCTCCCGGTAGCAGCCCGGCGGCCTGCGCCGGGGAGGAGTCGGCGACGGTGGTGATCGAAGTCCGCTCGAAATCGGGCGCGGCAAAGCGGTAGGCCGCGGAGAAGGCGAGAAGTGCAATCAGGATGTTCGCCAGGGGTCCAGCAAGCAGGACGATGGCCCGCGTCCGCTTGCTGGCTGAGGCCAGGCCCCCTGGGAAATTGGGGTCATCCTCACCAGCCGGGCGGACGAAACCGCCCAGCGGGATGGCGTTGAGGGTGAAACGGGTACCGCCGGCCTGGAACAGCGTGGCCAAGCGCGGAGGGAACCCGATACCGAACTCATCCACCCGAACCCCCCTGGCGCGAGCGGCGACGAAATGGCCGAGTTCGTGTCCAAGGATCAGGGCGGCGAGAATCAAGACGAAGACTAGGAGATCAGGCATGCGGCAGCTTCTCTGCAGTTCGCGGGCGGATTATAACCCGGAAGGGTCGGGTTTATGGGCCGCGGAGGGTCGCTGGCGGCGAAGCAGGTCGCTAGCCCGGACGCGGGGAGCCATCGATCAGGCGTGCGCCGGCGCCGGGCTGCGCCCTCAGCACCCGCCGCACTCCGGGGATGGCGCTCAGCTCGGCCGCTACGAGCTCAGCCTGCTCTGGCTCACACAAACAGTGAACCGTTGGACCGGCGTCGATGGTGTAGCACACGGAGACCCCGTCCCGACGCATGCGCCCGACCAGCGCCATGACGGAGAGCGTCGGCGGCTGCCAGTAGGCCAGAGGCGGGGTGGACGTCAACATCACGGCGTGCATCATGTTGCTGTCCAGCTCCACGACCCGGGCCAGGCCCTCGAAGTCGCGCCGGTCGAGTGCCCGGCGGCAGGCGTTCAGTCGGCTTGGCGCGTCGTTCAGCCGCGCTTGTTGAAGAGGGCTGGTGGAAGCCAGCGCGTGGCCTTCGGTCGAGCCGACCGGCTTGTGTTGCTCATCGATCACGGCAACTAGATCCACCAGCGGCCAGTGCTCGGGAGGGTGCAGCGGCTGCGCCAGCGAAGTGTCATGGGTATCGCCGGCAATCCATTCGACGAATCCGCCATACACCGAGCGGCAGGCCGACCCGGAACCCAGGCGCGCCAGGCGCGAGAGGTCAGGCAGCGGCAGCTGCATTCCGGCTGCGCGGCTGCCAGCAAGAGCCAGCGCGGCAAAGGCGGCTGCGGAGGATGCGATCCCCGCCCCGACTGGGAAGTTCGTCTGGCTCTCGACGGCCGCAAACCGATCGAGCCCGGATAGCCGACGGATCGCGTCGAGGAACCTGCTGGTCCGCTCCCTGGCCCGGGCCTGGGCGGGCTGACCATTGAGGCGCAGCTGGTCTGCTTCCAGGCCCTCGTCGAAGGTGACCTCGATTTCCGTCATCAAGCCACCCAGGGTGATTGAGATCGATCCGCTGGCGGCAAGCCGGAGTGCGGCCTCGCCACGATTCCCCCAGTATTTGACCAGGGCGATATTGGGACTGGCCAGGGCACGGGCGCTGTGCATCAGAGGCCTAAGTGGGTCCTGTGGGCTGTTTGGGGGCCAGCAGCCCTCGGCGAGAGTCGAGGCGTTCCCCGGCCAGAGCAAACAACGCCCTTGAGGGCGTTGTGGCAGTGGGGTGGCTGACGGGTTTCGAACCCGCAACCCCTTGATCCACAGTCAAGTGCTCTGCCATTGAGCTACAGCCACCGCGGTTCGCGGCGGATTGTATCACGCAGGGGCGGGGCCTTCAATCGCGGCCCGAAGGAAGGCAGACGCTTCTTCCCGGCGGGGAGACGATTGCGCGCCGGTCGCCAGGTCCTTGATGCTGACCGTCCCGGCGGCAAGCTCGTCAGGGCCGACGAGTGCGACGAAACGGATGCGCAGGCGGTCGGCGTACTTGTACTGCCGCTGCAGCCTGTCGGCGTCCGGGAACCACTCAACGTTGATGCCCGCCGCCCGCAGTTCAGCCGCCAGGCGCATCGCCGACACGCGGGTGGCGGCGTCGAATGTTGCGACCATGACTTGCGATGGGCTGATCCGCAGTTCGGGAAGCACCCGAACCCCGGCCAGCACCAGGCCGAGGACCACATCGCCCATGGCGAAACCGACACCGCCCAGCGGCTCGCCGCCGACCTCGGCCACCAGGTTGTCGTAGCGCCCGCCGCC
>JALHUE010000231.1 GCA_022866145.1 Anaerolineales bacterium
CCCAGAATCCATCCGCCGACCCCGCGAAACGCCAGGTAGGGCAGCAGCAGGAACCAACCGATGTAGGGTGTAAGGCAGGCTGCGACCAGGATGACCGCTGCCCATACCGTCCGGCGCAGCGGGGGCGCCGATGGCAAGATCCGCTCCCCGGCGAGATGCACCATCCCGCCCAGGCCGATCGCGATCCCGACCACCACCAGGCCGGCAGCCACCAGCCCGAGGGCTTGAACGAAGGGAACGCCGCCGCTCAGCAGCGCCAGCGCCAGGGCGCCAAAGAACAGGACGTTCACCGCTCCGATCAGGAATGAGCGCCCGGCAGAGTCCGCTGCCGTGCGGCTTGAACGCTGGATGTGCTGTGGGAACAGCCCGTGGAGCACAACCAGAAGGGCCACCACGCAGGCCGAGCACACCAGGACGAGCGCCAACAAAGCCCAGGGTTCGTTCATGGTATCTCCTTCGATGGGCGCAGGCACCGCTCATACGGAATTCCGCGCCAGGTGAGGTGTGATCGCTCAGGTTTCCGCGGGAAGTCACCTGCCATTGCCCGGGCGCTCCCGCTCCGCACGTAGAACCAGGCTGTTGACAAGCAGCCAGGTGACGAGTGCCAGCAGCCCCCACAGGGCCCAGTTGACCGGGACCCCGAGGTCGAGAAGCCCGGGACGGATTTCCCGAAGCCACGGCGCCAACCCAAACTGCAGTCCGCTTGCCGGCGGCCGCAACGTAGCCAGCGCTCCAACGAAAGAGACCCAGCCGGCCGCGACGGTGCCGGGAAGGTCTATACGCGCCAGCGGGGCCAGCATGCGCAGCGCCCGCTCACCGGCTACCCAAAGCAACCCCACCGCCGCCAGGGATTGCAGCCCGAGAAGCCCCAGCACCGGCAGCGGCCTGGGCCTGCCTCGCAAGGATCGGACAACCGGGCGCGATAGATCGTGAGCCACAGCCTGATCGGGCAGGGCCTCAATCCGGGCGAACAGATCCTGCGCCCTCGCCAGGCGACGAGCGCATGCCGGGCACGACGCCAGGTGTCGCTCCAGCAGGCGAAGCTCATCCGGGCCTAGCTCGCCGTCGAGGAACGCGTGCAACCCGGCTTCCGCTGGATGCGTGGCATGTGAATCATGGGCCATCACGCAGACTCCTTGCCAGCGCCCGGCGGGCGCGGAACAGGTGACTCTTGACATCGCTCAGCGGAATCCGCAAAGCGACGGCGATCTCCTGATAGCTCATCTCCTGGAAGTGGCGCAGTTCAATCGCCACCCGGTAGTGCGCCGGCAGCTCCAGCAGCGCCTGCTGCAGCCGCTGCCGCTCCTCTGCCTGCTCAGCGGCAGCATGCGCCGGATCGGGCTCCTCCTGCTCCGGCCAGTCGATCTCATCGTCCAGCTCGACCGCGGGTGGGTGGGCGGCCAGATTGTGCGCCAGGCGATTGAGCGCCAGATTCGCCCCTACCCGGCGGATCCACGGACCAAACGGGCGGTCGGGATCGTACTGGTGCAGACGCTGGAACCCGCGCAGGAAAGCTTCTTGAGCCACGTCTTCCGCTTCCTCCCGGTTGCCCAGGATCCGATAGCAGGCGCTGAACACCCCGTTCTGGTGTCGACGGACGAGGTCACCGTAGGCCCCCAGATCCCCGCCGCGGGTCAGGTGAACCAGTTCATGCTCTGAGGCGTCGGCCATGGCGCTCTATTGGGATGTACCGTCGGAGGGCACAGAAGGTTGCGGCACCCTGGGGAGAGCCAGCTGCTCCCCTGCCTCGGGCTTTGACGCGGCAACCTTCGCCGCACTCCACCCGCTGGAGGCGGCCTCCCCCAGCCGCTGAACCTGGCGCCCCACCAAGCGCGAACCAGAATCCGGTCTCAAGGCCGTTGATAGGTGCCTGCCAGTTCGGCTGCGGCCAGGACGTGCCCTTCGGCGGCAGCCAAGACCTCCACCGCCGAGGCGCCGGCAGCGAGGCCGAGGTCCGAGTCAAGGGCATACAGGGTGAACACATAGCGATGCCTCCCGCTCGGCGGGCACGGGCCACCGTAGCCCAGTTCGCCCCAGGTGTTGGCGCCCTGCTGCCCGCCGCCGGGCAGTTCTACTTCAGATCCAAGGCCGGCGGGCAGGCTGTCCAGGCCGGGAGAAAGATCGTAGGCGATCCAGTGAACCCAGCCGCCGGCGTCGGGGTCATCGAACACCAGCGCCAGGCTGGCTGCTCCCTCTGGCAGGGATTCCCAGATCAGGGCTGGTGACGTATCGTCCCCGTCACAGGTGTGCACCACGGGGATCTCCTCGTCCGACTCGTAGGC
>JALHUE010000232.1 GCA_022866145.1 Anaerolineales bacterium
GGCGACGGGCGATGCCGTCGACGCCACGCTGATCGTCGTCGAGCCGACGGCGCGCAGCCTGGGCACGGCGGCCCAGATCAAGAAGCTGGCCGAAGACCTGCGCATGCAGCGCTTGTTCCTAGTCGGCAGCCGGGTGCAAGATGAGGCCGATCAGGCGTTCATCGCTGAGAACTCCCCCGGGTTGCCGGTGTTGGGCTTTCTGCCCGAGGACCCCGGCGTTCGCGAGGCCGATCGTTCCGGCCAGCCGGCTTTCGACACCGCCCCGGCGCTGGCGCAGGCCGCCCGCAGCCTGGCCCACGAACTGCAAGCACGTGCTCGCCCAGACGGGTAACTGCTTCCTTCGAACACCCGCTTGACACACCAGACCCGCCTGGCAGGGCCACACGGGAGTGCCGGAGGCGATCGGGCTACAGAGGGCTGCAGAGGGATGCCCCTGGCTGCCCCGCGCTTCGCGCATGACGTCCCCCGCCCTCACCCAGCCGGCCGCCAAGGTCAACTTCCGGCTGGACGGCTAGCGCACCTGGATGGGATCATTTCCGGCCGCGCGCTCAGCGATCCTTCCGAACATTGACTCGCGGCCAGTTCGGTCCCCATCGATGGCGGCTCACGACATACTGATCACCATTGGGGTCTTGCCGGGAGTGCATTTAGCCAGCCCCCGCCTACCCTCCGGGCCTGGAAACGTCAGCCGGCGGTGGGGTCTTGCAGGTGGGTTTCGGCCCCATCTGTGCCCCGATTTCCGGGCTCCCGAGCTCTGATCCCGGCCTGAGGCGGCCCAGTTCGGGCGACCCTCCGCCCTGCACTGCCACTTGACAGCGCAGGGCAAGATCCCTACGCTGAAGCCGAGCCTGATCTCAGACTACGCGGTTGGTGAAGGGGGATCCGATGCCAGCAGCACGCAGGGGGCTCCTTCTCTTTCCCTTAGCGCTCTTCCTGACGGCTGCGATTCGGGGGCGCGCGGTGGCGCAGGAGCCATTGACCTCGACACCGACTGAGACACCCGCCCTCCTCAGCGAACCCTTCACCGAGACAGCCCTACCCCCGAACACAGAGACTCCGGCGCCTGACACCCCGACGTCGGAAGCAACTCCCTCGCCAACCCAAGAATTCACATCGACACCAGAGTTCCTCGATGAACCAGTCGCGACCCCGACTGCATTCGGCCCAGTGCCAGAGTTGGCCGCGGAGCAATTGGCGGACATCATCTTCGGCACCTATGGGAGTTCCTTCGCCGCAAACGTTGGCCAGGCGCCTAAAGACGTCCAGTTCCTTTCCCAAGACAATGGCGTGAGCTTCCTCTTCACATCGGACGCCTTTGCCTTGCTTCTCCCGCAGCCTGTCTTCGAGATGTCAGCGTTGGCCGCCGTAGCGTCCGCGGAAACCCCCACCCCGGCGTTCGAGGCCCTTGATGCCGAGATTCCCCCCCCACCCGACCCTTCCGAGGCTGTGATCGTCCAGGTGAGCTTCTTGGGCGCCAACTCAGGCGTGCTGGCCATTGGGCAGGAACCGCTCTCGATCCAGTTCGGGATGTACGTCGGAGACAATCCTGAGCAGTTGTTGGATCGGGTCCCCTTGTTTGGCTTGATCTCGTATCCGGATCTCTACCCCGGGATTGACCTGGGATTTGCCTTTGACGGCCAGCAGCGAATGAAGTCGATCTTCACCGTGGAGCCCGGGGCCGATCCCGCCGCCATCCGCCTTCGTTACTCCGCGGTCGGCTCCCTGGCCCTCGACGAGGCTGGCAATCTGAGTGTGTCGACGGTTGGCGGAGTGATCCAGGAATCGGCTCCCGTCGCATATCAGCTCAAGGAGGGTCAGAGGCTCGACATCCCTATCGGGTTCCAGCTCAACCAGAACGACGTTACGTTCTCCGTTCTCGACACATACGATCCCTCCTTGCCCCTCGTGATCGACCCGGTATTGAGCTACTCGACCTATCTGAGTGAGCCCCAGGGAGAGCCAGTTGCCGATTTCGCAACGGACGTGGCTCTCCCCTCGTGGTGCCCCCCCTACTTGTGCGACACGCTCTCCCCTCTAACATACGACCAAGCCTGGTCGGTCTACGTCGCAGGCACGACCGATTCATGGGAAGGGCCGCGCGGAACAGAGACATTCGTCGCTAGGTTGCGAACCGAGGGAAAGGAAGTCCTCACGGACACCCGGGATCTCAAACGCTTCGGCGCCCAGGAGATGGCCTTCTGGAAGCCTGTGGGCACAGAAGGCCACGATCGCTCGCGGGGCCTCGCAGTTGGACCGGATGGCAGCGCCTATCTAGTCGGCCGCACGGAGCAGAACAACGGCGATGCATTTCTGGCCAAGGTGAGCCTCACCGGCGGAA
>JALHUE010000233.1 GCA_022866145.1 Anaerolineales bacterium
AGACATCCGGTCAGTCGTCCTACCCGTGCCTCTGTGGGCTGCGAGAGAGCCTGCTCGCTGAGCAGGCTCAGCCCCGGGAACCCGGAGCAAAGCGGCTTGTTCACCGCCGGCTTTGGCGCCCCCGGCGAGATTCGAACTCACAACCTACTGATTCGAAGTCAGGCGCTCTATCCATTGAGCTACGGGGGCAGTTGTCAGTGGGATTATACCCTCGCCCGGACCTGGATTGCTGGGCCCCACTGCCGGCCAGGCTGTCGTTGGATGGAAGGATCGTGTCAACTTGGGTCTTGGCGGATGAGCCGCGAGGACCTCCAGGCGGGGTTTGGCCCGGCGGCGACGGAGGGCGGCAAGAGGTTCTACCCCGCCGAGCGCGATGTACCACGATTGCGGGACGACGAGGCGTTGAGCGAAGCGCACACGCCCGGTTTCCCGCCAGCCCTGAGAAGCCGGACAAGAACCCCGACCGCGGGCGCGGGGACAGAGGCCCAGTCGCCAATAGGCTCGCCGAGCGATGGGCGGCCAAGATTGGCCGCGGTTCTACTCGCCATCGGCCGTCCTGGTGGAGGTCATCTCGAGCCGGCTGCCGATCAAGGCATAGGTCTGGACGACGGTTTGGGTTGGGCAACACATCGGGTCATCTGGCCCCTGGGTGATCATGTCCACGACGATCAGATTGTCTTCGATCGCGAGCTGTCCAACTTGGATCCGGTCGCCGAGGAGCGTCGAAGCGATGTCGGTCGGTTCCCCGTCCACCGTCTGGACGGCGTGCAGGGTATAGAAGCTGCCGCTGCCGCCGCCGGAGGAAACCAATACCACGGCCGCCGAAGGCTGTCCGTTCAGGTCCCCGTAGGCGACGTCGTCTGTCAGCCGGACGACGATCTCTGTCGCCGAGCCTGGTGCGGCCGGGGCGCGGTATTCGCCATCGACCAGTGTGGCGGATCCGGATCCAGTGAACTCGCTGGAGTAGGCCATGTTGGCCTGCTCCTCGGACCTCGGCGGAGCGGGGGGCTCAGGAGTGACGTCCGAAGCAGGGAACTTCTGCGAGGCGCAGGCGGTCAGCCCGACCGCCAGGAAGAGCCACATCGACACCATGAGCTTGGGCTGCATGCCGAGCCTCCTATCTCCCGTCGCTTGCCGGGCGATCGCTCCAGCGAGACCCCGCCCGAAGTCGCCAGTGCGACATCATGCCAGTCCTGCGTTGTGGCGCTCGGACGGCCTCGGCGCTTTCGCCGGTGATGCAGGGCTGCCGGTTCATTCTGACGGAGGGCGCCCGTCGGGCCACTCTCGTTCAAACCTGCGAATCACGCGGGCGATGTGCGCCGCCCCGGGGTCTGCCCTGGGCCGCTGCTGCGTGACATGGCGCATGGCCTGGTCGGCCGTCATTCCCTTGGCGATCAAGATGGCACACGCCATGGCGACGCTGCGGTGGCGCCCCTGGCGGCAGTAGGTCAGGACGGAGTCGCCGGACTGCATGGCGGCCAGGGCGGCGCGCGTGCCACGGCGCAGGAGCCGGATTGGGATCGGGAGGAAGGGTGCATCCAACCAGGGCAGCCACACCACGCGGAAAGGAGCGCTCCCCAGCGCGGCGGGCGTCTTGACCGGAATCATGTTCAGGATCAGGCGCACCCCGTGGGCCGCCACCTCGGGTGCGTCGGCGGATTGCGGTCGGGCGGCGATGTACAGCTGATCGTCGATTTGGGAGAGGTCCATTGAGCGTGATCCCGCCGGGAGCCATAGGCGTCCACCGTCCGCCAGCGGCAAACTCGCACGGATCAGCCCTGGGCCGGGAGTGGCATGGCGTCGATGGTATCACATCCCCCCAACGCGCTCGCGCCACGCTGGGGTTGTCCAGATAGGTCGCTCGGACTCCGGCGACGGGGCCAATCGGCCAAGCCTCCCGCGATCGCGAAGCGGGGGCGGTGCCGCTCGCGGCGCGGGCGATCTCCTACAAGTATGATAGAATTCTTCTCGAAACGTGGTATCTACCCATGCGACCCAGACTCAACACCCTTTGAAGAATAGAAAGAAGGAGACGTACCTATGACTGCAGTTGCACCGGCCAAGGAGATGAACTCCACTCCTTGGTGGCTCATTTTGCTCGAGTCCATCGCATTCCTCATCATCGGCGCGCTGTTGCTGACCAATCCGGCAGCCACCACCGCGGTTCTGGTCCAGGTGCTGGGGATTTACTGGATCATCAGTGGTGTGTTCAGCCTGGTATACATGTTCATCGACCACTCGAAGTGGGGCTGGAAGCTCTTTGTTGGGATCCTAGGCATCATTGCCGGTGTCCTGGTCCTTCAGCACCCGATGTGGTCCACGCTGTTGGTCCCAACCACCCTGGTCTGGCTGCTGGGATTCGCAGGCTTGTTCATGGGGATCTCGAAGCTAATCATGGCCTTCCAAGGCGCCGGCTGGGGCCAGGGTATTCTGGGGATCGTACTGATCCTGCTGGCCCTGTACCTCATGTTCAATCCGCTGGCCGCCGTCATCGCTCTGCCGCTCGTCCTGGGGATCTTCGGGATCGTCGGCGGGATCACCGGCATTGTGTTCGCCTTCCGAGTGAAGTAGGCAGTTCGGCGTTTGCGGATACCACGCGGGGGCGGGGCCTGGAGACAGGCCCCGCCCTTGTTTTCTCCCTGAACCCATCCGGGAACACGCAGGGTGTCCGTCGGTTGGCGGGCGCGGGGGGAGCGCCTATACTTGCGCCGTGGGGGCGACTGGCTTCTGGTCCAGCGCCATGATGGCAGCCAAGCGCCAGTAGCGGGCTGAAGGATCGCATGGCAAACTGGATCGGACGCCTACCCCTGGTCTCTCGCCTGCTCCTGGCGAATGGGGCTGTGATCGTGGCAGGGGCCATGGCTGGCACCCTGCTCACCCGCAAGCTGGCGGACCAGTCCCCCCTCTCCCTGGCCCTCGCCTTCGCCTTGGTGGGAGTTGCTCTCAGCTTGCTGCTCAATTACGCCGTGCTGGCCTATACCCTACGACCGCTGTCCTCCCTGACCACGACCGTGGATCAGGTGCAGGACGGGCACACTTCCGTCCGGGCCAGGCTGAAGGCGGATCAGGATCCGGAGATCGCCCGCCTGTCGCTGGCGCTCAATACCATGCTCGACCGTCTGGCGGCGCACACGGCGACGATCGAGGCCAACCAGGAGCAGCTGCGAGCCCTGTCGATCAAGGTGATCAGCGCCCAGGAGGAGGAGAGACGCCGCATCGCCCGTGAGCTGCATGATGACACCAGCCAAGCGCTCGCCAGCCTGTTGATTCAGCTCGAGCGGATGGACAGCGCCATCCCGGCCGAGTTGGATGAACTCAAGCAGCGCCTGGCGTCGGCGCGGGAGCTGACGTTGCAGACGATGAATGGGCTGCGCCTACTGGTGGCGGACCTGAGGCCGCTGGTGCTCGACGACCTGGGCCTGGTGCCCGCCATCCGCTGGTACGCGAAGAACCGGCTGGAGCCGGAAGGGATCGACGTTGAGTTCGAAGCCGATCCGGATCTGCCGCGTCTGGCCCCCGCCGTCGAAATCGCCCTGTTCCGAATTGCCCAAGAGGCGATCAGCAACATCGTGCGCCACGCCGATGCCAGCCTGGTCCGGCTGAAACTGGGCTGCAACCACGATGTCAGCCTGATGGTCGAGGACGATGGGGCCGGCTTTGACGATCGGCTGGTCCAGGCATCGCCAACGGGTGAACACATGGGCTTGTTCGGAATTCGGGAGCGCGTGGCGGCCCTGGGTGGGCGCCTCGAAGTGGCGAGCGCTGCTGGGCGGGGTACAACGCTGCGGGTGTTGCTGCCGGCCTATGAGGGTTCGGAATGAACCCGGCTGGGCGGATCCGGGTCCTGTTGGCGGATGACCACGCCGTGTTGCGGGACGGGATCCGTGCCCTGCTGGAGGACGAGGCGGATATCCAGGTGGTAGGCGAGGCGCAGGACGGGCGGATGGCAGTCGAACAGGCCCGCCGCCTCACCCCGGACGTGGTGATCATGGACATCGGGATGCCGCTGCTGAACGGCCTGGAGGCGACGCGGCAGATCAAACGTGACAACCCCCAGACTCGGGTCCTGATCCTGACGATGCATGAGAACCCCGAGTACGTGCCTCAGGTCCTATCGGCGGGCGGATCCGGCTACGTGCTCAAGCAAGCGGCGGGTAAAGAGCTGGTCCTGGCCATCCGAGCCGTGGCGCGCGGGGAAGCCCATTTCTCCCCCAGCGTCGCCCGGACGCTGGCCGACCTGTACCTGCGAAGCCTCGAGGCTGAGGCAGTTCACGATCCCTATGATGACCTGACGCCTCGCGAACGCGAGGTCTTGCAGCTGATCGCCGAGGGGTTCTCGAACCGCAAGATCGCCGAGATGCTGAACCTGAGTGTCAAGACCGTCAAGACCCATCGCTTGCATCTGATGCAGAAGCTGGATCTGCACGACCGGGCGGAGCTGGTCCGCTATGCCTTTCAGAAGGGGATCATTACCGCCTGACGCCCGGACCGCCTGGGCTAGGGTGCGTGCAATCTGCCCGCCGAAGCCTTGCGCATAGCCACGAGGAAGCCACGAAGCCGCGCCGTCCTCCCGCAGGCTGACCGGCTATCTCGGCCCCTGGTGGGCGCAATCTCGGGCCAGGGCCTGAGGGTGATGGGATCAGCGCCGGCGTAGACTGGGCATGCAAGCCTACAGGGCGGACCGTGCGTCAGCGGACGTCAGTGCTTCTCAGGCAACTACAGCATAATTCACGGGGATGGGCGGCGGCTACGGCCGCCGCTTGCGTTCTCTCGGGGGTGGGCGCGGCCTGGCTGGCCTCCATCCAGGCAGGGGGGCTTTGGCTGGCGGTGTGGGTGTCCGGCTGGGCCGCGGCTGCCCTGTGGGTGGCAAGCGCCGCCCGCAGGCGCTGGGCGGCCCGGGAGGACCTGGTCCGGCTGGCGGAGCAGGTGATCCGTCAACTCGACGGACAGTCCCTGTCGCTCGAGCAGGAACAGCGGCAGATCGAGCGCCTACAGGCTGCGATCTCGGACGACGCCTTGCGTCGCCAGATCGAAGATCAGCTGGGGGGGAGCGCTCAGTCGAACCTGATGGCCTTGATCGGCCAGCTGATCCAGGCGGAAGAGTCCGTCCCCGAGGCGGCGGCCGTGACCAAATCGTGGATCTCCCGCGCCCGCCATCTCGCCAGCCATACCCGAGTCCAGCTGGAGCAGGTTCGAGAGGACGTCGGTGGGAGATAGTGCCGTGCATCTGCTGGACCTGGGCAGCCGGCAGGCACCTTGGGTCAGCGAAATCGAAACCCTGAGTGAGCAGAAGCTGCTGGCGTGCTACCAGTGTGGAAGGTGCTCGGCCGGTTGCCCGATGGTCAACGAGATGGACCTGCTGCCCAATCAGGTCATTCGGCTGGCACAGCTCGGGATGGCGTTGGTGCTGGAAAGCCAGGCGGCCTGGGTGTGTGCCTCCTGTCTGACCTGCCATGCCCGCTGCCCGAAGGGGATCGACCTGCCGCGGGTGATGGAAGCCATCCGCATCCTGGCGGTGCGCGCCGGCGGTGCGCGCCTGCTGGCCGGAGATGTGTCCTCCCGCGATCTCTCGCAGGCCCCGCCGATGGCAGTCATCGGGGCGTTGCGCAAGGCTGGAGGCTGAGGCTGTGTCGCGGACCTACGCCTACTTCCCAGGCTGCACCCTGCGCTCACACGCCCAGGACTACGAAAGCCAGGCGCGGGCAGCGGGACAAGCGCTCGGCATCGATCTCGTCGAGCTTCCTGAATGGAACTGCTGCGGGGCGACGTTTCCGCTCAATGCCGAGAATGTGATGGACCTGGTCGCCCCGGCCCGGGTGCTGATTGCGGCGGGCAAAGCCGGCGGCGACCTGGTCACCCTGTGCGCAGTCTGCTTTCATGTCTTGCGCAGGTCCGCCAACTTCCTGAGCACACATCCGTTCGCCCTGGAGCGTCTGAATGCATTCGTCGTCGAGGGTCCCGTCGACGAGCAAGTGCGCCCACGACACTACCTCGAGGTGCTGCGGGATGACCTCGGATGGGAGGCGGTGCAGGCACGCGTCACGCAGCCGCAGACGGGGCTCCGGTTGGCCGCTTACTACGGCTGCATGCTTCTGCGACCAGGCCCTGAGATCGGGTTGGACGACCCGGAGCGCCCGTCGATCCTGGAGAACCTGGTCGAAGCCGTGGGCGGAGAACCCATGCCGTTCTCTCACGCCGCCGAGTGCTGCGGATCGTACCTGGCGGTCACGCAGCCGGCCGCCGTGGACCGTGCCAGCGCCCAGGTCGTGCAATCCGCCCGGGCGGCCGGCGCCGCCGCCGTGATCACGGCCTGCCCGCTGTGTAAATACAACCTGGAACAGGCGCAGCGCGACCAGGTCCAGGAGGATCGCCTGCCGATTGCCTATTTCACCCAGCTCCTGACGCTGGCCTTGGGCCTCGATGCCCCGGAGAGTGCACCGTGGTCGGTGGCGGCGCCGGCATGACGGGCGATGCCCGGTCCAGCGCCCTGGTGATCGGCGCCGGCATCGCCGGAATGCAGGCTGCATTGGACATCGCCAACAGCGGCTACCGGGCGGTGCTGGTCGAGTCCGAGCCGTCGATCGGCGGCCACATGGCGCAGCTCTCGGAGACCTTCCCGACGCTCGATTGCTCGCAGTGCATCTTGACGCCGAGGACGGTAGAGGTTGGCAAGCACGAGAACATCGACCTGCGTACCTACAGCCGGATCGAGGGCATACAGCGCTCGCCCGATGGACAGGCCTTCAGGGTGCGTCTCGTACGCAAGGCGGCCTACATCGACTGGTCGAAATGCACGGGCTGCGGGGTCTGCCAGGAGAAATGCCCCTTCAAGGTCCCATCGGAGTTCGAATGCGGGGTCGGGGTGCGTAAGGTGGTGTACACGCTCTCGCCCCAGGCCGTGCCCAACAAGCCGGTCATCGACGCCGCCAATTGCCGCTACTTGATCAGCAAACACGAGATCGAGACCGGGATAGTTCCAGCCGTGACAAAGTCCGGCAAGCCGGCTGAGCCCAAGTGCGGCGCCTGTGCCAAGTTCTGCCCCACCGAGGCGATCGTCTGGGACCAACAGGAATGTGAGGAGGAAGTCGAAGTCGGGGCAGTCGTTCTGGCAACGGGGTACGACCTGATGCCGCAGGCCCGCTTGGGCGAGTACGGCGCAGGCCTGCTGCCCGATGTCGTGGATGGCTTGGGCTTCGAGCGCCTGTTGGCGGCCAGCGGCCCGACGGCTGGGCGCGTGCTGCGTCCCTCGGACGGCAAGGAGCCGCGGCGGGTGGTCTTCATCCAGTGCTGCGGCTCGCGCGATCCGGCCCGCGGCCAACCGCATTGCTCGAAGATCTGCTGCATGTACACCGCCAAACAAGCCATCCTGTACAAGCACCGCGTGCACGGCGGAGAGGCCACCGTCTTCTATATCGATGTCCGCGCGGCGGGCAAGGGATACGAGGAGTTCTTCCAGCGGGCACAGGTGAATGAGCAAGTCCGCTACATCCGGGGGAAGGTCAGCCGGGTGTACCCCGACGACGAACATCTCGTGGTCAAGGGAGCGGACACGCTTAGCCATCGCCCGGTGGAGGTCGCCGCCGACATGGTGGTGCTGGCGATGGCCGTTCAGCCGCGGCCCGAGACTCGACGGCTGGCGGAGATGCTGGGCCTGGCGACGGACGCCAGCGGATTCGTCTGCGGGCTGGATGAGGAACTGGCGCCGATTGAGACCTCCCAGCCTGGCGTCTTCGTCGCCGGAACCGCCCAGGGGCCGAAGGATATCCCGGAGACGGTTGCCCAGGGCAGCGCAGCCGCCGCCAAGGTGATCCAGCTGCTGCGCATCCAGAGCATGGTGACGGCATGAAACCGAGGTGGAAAGGCCGTCCGCAAGCCGGGCCAGGAGACGGGAGGTCGTCGGCGTGAGCCGGGTGGGGGTGTTCGTCTGCCACTGTGGGCACAACATTGCCGGCATCCTGGATGTGCCGGAGCTGGTGCGCGTGGCGAGCCTGCACGCTGAGGTCGCCTTCGCGGCCGACTACCGCTACATGTGCTCCGACCCGGGCCAGGATCTGATCCGCTCGGCCATAGCCGAGCACCATCTGGATGCCGTAGTGGTCGCGGCCTGTTCGCCGGCCATGCACGAGAGCACCTTCCGCAAAGCATGTGCCGCGGCCGGGGTGAACGCCTTTCGCTGCGAATCCGCCAACATCCGGGAACAGGTGTCCTGGGTGCATCAGAGCCGCCCGCAAGCCGCCACGGTCAAGGCGGCCGACATCATTGGTTCCGTGGTGGAGAAAGTCCGCCGCAATTCCAGCCTGGAGCCGATCCGGCTGCCTCTCTCCCGCCGCTGCCTGGTGATCGGCGGGGGGATCAGCGGCCTGCATGCTGCTCTCGACCTGGCCGATGCCGGCTACCCGGTGGTCCTGGTAGAGCGCCAGCCGTCGCTCGGCGGGAAAATGCGCCAGTTCAGCCGGAGCTACCTCAACCTGTCCGATGGCGAGCACCTGCTGCAGGAGCGCCTCCAGCGCGTTGAGGCGCACCCACAGATCCAGGTCCTCACCCGGGCGCAGGTCCGCGAGGTGGCCGGGTACGTTGGCAACTTCAAGGCGCGGGTAGTGCGTCAGGAGGCAGACGGCGAGGTGGACTTTGCCTTCGAGGTCGGTGCCATCGTGGTCGCCACTGGATGGGACTCGTATCCGCTGGGCAAGCTTGCGGACCTCGGAGGCGGCGTGCTGCCGGACGTGGTGGACACGCTGACGTTTGAGCGCATGCTGCTGCAACCCGAGGGTCCCCGCCGGCCGTCGGATGGCCGGGTGCCGCAGCAGGTGGTGTTCATCCAATGCGCCGGCTCGCGGAATGCTGAAGGCGGTGTTCCGTACTGCTCCAAGGTGTGCTGCATGGTCGTCGCCAAGCAGGCGCGGGCCTACCGGGAGCGGGTCCCGCAGGGCCGGGCCTGCGTCTTCTACACTGACATCCGCTCAGGCGGGAAAGGCTACGAGGAGTACGTTCAGCAGGCGGCGGAGGAGTTCGGGGTGCTGTACCTGCGTGGGCAAGTGCGCCGGGTTTACGAAGCGGATGGAAAGGTCAAGCTGCTGGGTGAGGACACGCTCACCGGCCTCTCGCTGGAGCTGACGCCTGACCTGGTGGTCCTGGCGACGCCGCTGGTCCCGTCCGAAGGTGCGCAGGCACTGGCTCAGGTGCTGCATATCAGCGCCGACGCGGCTGGATTCCTGAGCGAGGCGCATCCGAAACTTCGGCCGGTGGAAACGCTGACCGCCGGGGTCTTCCTGGCGGGATGCTGCCAGGGTCCCAAAGACATCCCCGAGTCGGTCGCCCAGGCCGGGGCAGCAGCCGCCAAGGTCATGCAGCTCTTCTCACAAGAGATGTTGTCGCAATCGCCCACGGTGGCCATCGTGGACGGTGAGCTTTGCGCAGGCTGCGGTGCATGCATCGAGGCTTGTCCATATGGGGCCCGATCCTTGAGCGCTGTGCGGCCGATCGCCGTAGTCAACCCTGCACTGTGCCAGGCCTGTGGCGCCTGCGCGGTAGTCTGTCCCAACAAGGCGACGGAAGTGGTCAACTGGGTTGCGGGCCAGATACTGGCCATGGTGGGCGAGGTCAGCTAGGCGATGGCGCTGCTGCAATCCGTGGAGCATCGGTCGCATCAGGAACTCCGCTTGTGCTACCAGTGCCACAAGTGCACGGCCGGCTGTCCCTCGGCGGCCGACATGCTCTTCGGACCGGATCGCCTGATCCGCCTGATCCAGTTGGGAGAGGATCAACGGGTGTTGGGGAGCCCGGACCTGTGGCTGTGCGCCGGCTGCGGAACCTGCGGCGCCCGGTGCCCGAATGGAATTGACATGGCGCCGGTGATGGACGCCCTGCGGGCGGCGGCGCTCAGCCGCGGCATTCGCCCCGGCGATCCTGGTGCGCTGGCGTTCCACCGCCTTTTCCTGGGGATCACCCGCAGGCTGGGGAGATCGCACGAAGCGACATTGCTCATCCTCTACAAGCTCCGTTCAGGGAATCTGTTTGCCGACATGGGCTCGGGGATCCGTCTGGTGGTGAAAGGCAAGGTGCCTCTGCTGCCGCACCGGATCGCCGGTTGGAGGCAGGTCGCAGGCGTGATGGAGATGCGCATGCCTCGATCGGCCGATCCGGCAGGCGAGGCGGCGGACGGGAGTGACCCGTGGAACTAGCCTACTACCCAGGCTGCAGTCTGCATTCCACCGGGCAGGAATTCGATCTCTCGGTGCGGGCAGTCTTCGAGCGCCTGGGCGTAGGCCTGACCGAGCTGGAGGACTGGTCGTGCTGCGGGGCGTCCTCGGCCCACGCCCTTGATCCTGACCTTGGGGTTCTTCTCCCGGCCCGCAACCTGGCGCTGGCGAATCGGACGGGTATGGACGTCCTGATGCCGTGCGCCGCCTGCTACAACCGCCACGCCGTCGCCGCCGCCCATCTGCGCGATGACCCGGACATGCGGGCCCGAGCGGACGTGTTGTTCGGCACATCGGCCTGGGACGAGTCCAAGGCACGGCCGGTTCTGGCCGTGCTGTGTCAGGATCTTCCACGACGAGACCTGCTGGCGAATGTGGTTCGACCGCTCAACGGGATGCCGGTGGTTTCGTACTACGGCTGTCTGCTTCTGCGGCCGGCAGGAATTCTGCAGTCCGAGGATCCCGAGCATCCAGTGATGATGGATGAGCTGCTCTCGGATCTGGGTGCTGAGCCGCGGCGCTGGTCGTATGCCAGCGAATGCTGTGGAGGCGGGTTGTCCCTCACCCGTCCTCCGACGGTGCGGCGGCTGGTACAGCGCCTGACGGGGGCCGCGCGTGAAGCGGGCGCGCAGGTGATCGTCACCAGCTGCCCGTTGTGCCAGGTCAATTTGGAGATGCGCCAGTCCGGTGAACGCATACCGGTGCTGTACGTCACGGAATTGGTTGCCACCGCCCTGGGCGTCAGCTCTCCGGGCTGGTGGAAGAAGCATCTGATCGATCCGGCGCCGGTGCTGCGCCGATACGCCTTGGCGGACTGAGCAATGGACCGACAACTTGACTCGGTGCTCTCGGGAATGACGAACGAAACCCAGGAAGAGACTGCGGTGGGGTCGACTCCTGTGGCAGGCGAGGGCATTGTGGGCGCCGCCCTGGTCGTCGGTGGGGGGATTGGGGGCATGCAAGCCGCCCTCGATCTGGCAGAGGCCGGCATCAAGGTCTACTTGGCTGAGAGCTCCCCGGCGATTGGCGGGACGATGGCCCAGCTCGACAAGACGTTCCCGACCAATGACTGCGCCATGTGCATTATGTCTCCCAAGCTGGTTGATGTCGGCCGGCACTTGAACATCGAAGTGCTGACCAACGCCGACCTCGACACTCTCCAGGGCGAGCCAGGCCGGTTTCAGGCCACGATCGTTCGTCGGCCCCGCTATGTCCGCCTCGATCGGTGCACTGGCTGCGGCGAGTGCACTGCGGCCTGCCCGATCGACCGGCCGGACGAGTTCAACTGGGGGCTGTCCGAGCGGAAGGCCGTCTACAAGCGCTACCCGCAGGCCATCCCCAATGCCTATTCCATCGAGAAGACCGGCGTGGCGCCCTGTCGGGATGCCTGCCCGATTCACCAGCGGGCGCAAGGGTATGTGGCCCTGGTCCACAAGGGCCGGTACGCCGAAGCCTATCGGACGATTCTCGAAGAGAACCCGTTCCCGTCGATCTGCGGCCGCATCTGCAACCACCGCTGTGAAGACGCCTGCTCGCGCGCGCAGGTCGACGCCCCGGTGAACCTGATGGCTCTCAAGCGGTTTGTCGCCGATTGGGCCTGGGAGCGGCGGCTGGAAGGCGACTCGCTGCGTCCACCTTCTTCGCCAAATGAGCCCTCCGGGCAGCGCGTGGCGATCGTGGGCTCCGGCCCCGCCGGACTGACCTGTGCCCAGGATCTCGTCCGTCACGGTCACGCTGTCACCGTGTTCGAAGCGCTTCCAGTGCCCGGTGGGATGATGCGGGTTGGCATCCCCTCTTTCCGTCTCGGGAAGGATGCGGTCCAGCGCGAAATCGAGGACATCCTGGCTCAGGGCGTCGACCTGCGGCTGAACCACCGCGTGCAGGATGTGGACGGCCTGTTGTCTGACGGCTTCCAGGCGGTCTTCCTGGCGTTGGGCGCTCACCGCGGTGTCCGACTGCCGATCCCAGGCGCCGACCTGCCTCAGGTCGACACGGCCACCGATTTTCTGCGCCAAGGTCGGCTGGAACTCGAAGGCGAGACCAATGCGGGGTGGGGCGAACGGATCCGGGGACGGCGGGTGCTGGTGCTGGGCGGCGGCAACGTCGCCATCGATGCCGCCATGACCGCCGTGCGCTTCGGCGCCGAATGGGTGGGCATGGCCTGCCTCGAAGACCGGCATCAAATGCCGGCCCACGCCTGGGAAGTGCGAGACGCCGAGGAAGAAGGCATTGCGCTGTTCCCGGCACGCACCTTCCATGCAATCACCTCAGCCGACGGTCGCGTTTCCGGGGTGGCATGCTCGCAGGTGTTCTTGCGCGGGTTTGTGGAGGGACGCCCGGACTTCGACCTGCTCCCGGGGACGGAGGAGCAGATTGCGGCTGACCTGGTGATATTCGCCATCGGCCAGCACCCCGACTCCGAGTGGTTGAAGGAAGCGGTGCCGCTCGCCCGCGGCCGCTACCCGGTGGCGGACCCCGAGACTCTGGCGACCGGCCGGCCTGGGGTTTTCGCCGGCGGGGATGGGGTTACCGGCACCAGCTTCGTGGTCGATGCCATTGCCGCCGGCCATCGCGCCGCAACTTCGATCGACCGCTATCTTCGAGGCGAACCTCTCCAACCCCCGGAACGGGTCAGGGATGTCGCCAGCGTGCCGAAGGAAGAAGCCCTGCGCAGGGCGCACAATACCCAGGCGGCGGCGCGCCAGGAGGGAGAGCGCTTGCCGGCGCAGGCCAGGCGATGCAGCCCGGAGGAGTTTTCCGCCGGACTGACCGAAGATCAGGCGCGGGCCGAGGCCGGGCGCTGCCTGGAATGCGGGGTGTGCTCGGAATGCCTGCAGTGCGCCTTCGTCTGCAAAGCGGAGGCGATTGACCACTTGCAGGTTGAGGAGCGCCAGACGCTGGACGTGGGGGCTGTCGTTCTCGCTCCTGGCCTGGAGCCGATCGACCCTGCGGTTCGGTCGGAGTTCGGCTACGGCATCTACCGCAATGTGGTCACCAGTCTGGAATTCGAACGCATGCTCAGTGCCTCCGGTCCGTGGGGAGGCGTGGTCAGCCGGCCGTCCGACGGCAGGCATCCCGAACGTGTCGCCTGGATCCAATGTGTCGGATCGCGCGAGACCTGCGGCGGGCAGGACTACTGCTCCTCCATCTGCTGCATGTACGCCACCAAGGAAGCGATCATAGCCCGCGAGCACGATGCCCGAATTCAGCCGTCGATCTTCTACATGGATATCCGGTCGTACGGCAAGGGCTTCGAAGACTATGTCGAACGCGCCGGGAGCGAGCAGGGCGTGCGCTACGTGCGCAGCCTGGTGTCATCGGTGAAGGAACACCCGGCGACCGGAGACTTGCGGCTGTCGTATGCTGTCTACCGGCCCGATGGTCGGCCTGAGCCCCGTGAGGAACTTTTCGATATGGTGGTTCTCTCCGTGGGTTTGAGGCCAAGCGCCGCCACACGCACCCTCATGGAGCGGCTGGGAATTGCGGCCGATGGCAACGGCTTCCCGGAGGGCGCGGCGGGCACGGGACGCACCTCCCGCCCAGGTGTGTTCGTCGCCGGCAGTCTGGCGGAGCCCAAGGACATCCCGGAGACGGTCGTCGAAGCAGGCTGCGTGGCGGCGATGGCTTCGGAGATCCTGGCGACGGCTCGCGGCACGCGCACTCGCCAGATCGAGTATCCGGCGGAGCGGGATATCTCAGACGAGTCGCCGCGGATCGGCGTCTTCGTGTGCCACTGCGGAATCAACATCGGCGGCGTGGTCGATGTGCCTCAGGTGGTTGAGGCCACGGCGGCCCTGCCGGACGTGGTCTATGCCGAAGGCAACCTGTACACCTGCTCGCAGGATACCCAGGAGAAGATGGCGCGGGTCATTCAGGAGCAGGGGTTGAACCGCGTGGTAGTTGCCTCTTGCACGCCGCGCACGCATGAACCGCTATTCCAGGACACGCTGCGGCAGGCAGGCTTGAACCCAAGCCTGTTCGAGATGGCCAACATCCGTGAACAGGACGCATGGGTGCATCGAGCTCAGCCGGAGCAGGCCACCTGCAAGGCGAAAGAGCTGGTGGCGATGGCCGTGACCAAGGCTCGCGGCCTCGAGCCGATTGTGCGCGGCAGCGTGCCGGTGGAGCCCTCGGCGCTGGTGATCGGCGGGGGATTGGCAGGGATGACGGCCGCCTTGTCAATCGCCGACCAGGGGTACCAGGTAGTGATTGTGGAGCGCGAAGACAGCCTGGGCGGTCAGCTGCGCCATCCGAAACCCCCTGGGCGCGGGCTCGACCCTGAGCGTCTGCTGCACGACACGATTGAAGCCCTGCAGGCGCATCCCCGGATCGACTGCCACCTGGGCACGACGGTCGAAGAGGTCGGCGGCTACGTCGGCCAGTTCCGCACCCGACTGCGCAGCGCCGACGGCGCGGAACAGGAGATCGAGCACGGTGCGATCGTGGTCGCTACCGGTGCGCAGGCTGTCGAGACTGGCGATTTCGGCTGCGGCACGCTGCCCGGGGTGATCACCCAGCAGGCGATGGACGCCATCCTGGCGAACGACTGCCTGCCGGACGAGGCGGCCGCGGCGCTGCGTGACGGCGTGGTGATGATTCAGTGCGTCGGCTCGCGACAGGCTGATCGGCCGTATTGCTCCCGGGTGTGCTGCACGCAGGCGCTGCACAATGCCGTGCGTCTCAAGACCCTCGACCCCTCGACCCCGGTCACGATCCTGTACCGAGACCTGCGCAGTTACGGCTTCCGCGAAAGGGTGTATCGCCAGGCCCGCGATCTGGGGGTCCGTTTCCTACAGTATGCACCTGAGGCG
>JALHUE010000234.1 GCA_022866145.1 Anaerolineales bacterium
CATGGCGGCAAAGCCGATGAGCACAAAATCGGTGAGCACCGCGTCCACCCCGCCGGCGATGACCACATCGGCGATCCCCTGGAAGATCGATTCCGCCCCCTCGCCAACGGATTGCGTCCCCGTGGCGCAGGCCGTGGTCACAGTGCGATTGGGCCCATGGGCGCCGAGCTCCTTGGTGATATGAAACGCCGGCATGTTGGGCAGAGTCGAGGCGAGCAGGAAGGGATTGGTCTTGGCAAGGCCATCGATGCGGGCGGTGCGGATGCCCTCGTCGACGCGCTCGATCCCGCCGACCGCGGTCCCGATGCACACTGCGACCCGCTCCGGGTCGGCAAGGGGCAGGGGGAGGCTGGCGTCGGCGACGGCCTTGTGGGCTGCTACCAGCGCCATCTGCGAAGCGCGCGACATGCGCCGGGCTTCCTTGGGCGGAACGAATTCGTCGGGTCGGAAGTCGGCGATCTCGCCACCGATCTGGCAAGGGCTCCCGCTGGTGTCGAAGGCGCTGATGCGGCGGATGCCTGAGCGGCCCTCGAGCAAGCCCTGCCAGACGTCGCTCAGGTCAGAGCCGATGGGGGTCACCAGGCCGATGCCGGTGATCACTGCCCGGGCCAGGCGACAGTCCCTGCGAGTCATGGCTGCGCCTCGGGTTCGCCTGGGGTCAGGCGGGATTGAATGGCCTGGCGCATGGCGTCCAGCAAGCCGGAGGCCACCGCCTGCCGGGCGACCCGCAGGGCGTTGACCAGTGCCCTGGCGTCGGAGCGGCCATGCCCGACAAATACCAGTCCGTCGACGCCGAGAAGTGGTCCGGCGCCATACTCGGCCGGATCGAGGACGCTGCGGACCTTGCGGAAGGCTGGCCGGGCCAGCATCCCACCCAAGGACGTAAGCAGGCTTGACCGAATCTCGCCGCGGATCAGATCGATCAGGAACGAAGACACCGCCTCGCTCGTCTTGAGCATGACGTTGCCCGAGAAGCCGTCCGTGACGAGGACGTCCGCTTTGCCGGCAAAGAACTCCTTCGGCTCCAGGTTCCCGATGAACTCGAGGCCGGCCGCCTGCATCAAGGGGTAGGTTTCCTTGACGAGCAGGTTGCCCTTGGTGGATTCCTCGCCGTTGGAGAGCAGACCCACTCTGGGCTGCTCAATGCCCAGTATGTGGCGTGCATACAGGCTTCCGAAGATCGCGAACTGGACCAGGTATTCGGGCCGGCAGTCAGCGTTGGCCCCGATATCGGTCAGGATGGCCCGGCCGGTCCTGATGGGAAAGACCGTCGCCAGCGCCGGCCGTCGCACCCCGCGGATGCGCCCCAAGCGGAACAGGGCCGTGGCCATGGCCCCGCCGGTGTTGCCGGCGGTGACAAACGCATCTGCCTGGCCCTGCTTGAGCAGGTCGATGCCGACAGCCATGGACGAGAGGGGCTTGTCGCGGGCGGCATCGGCCGGGTGGTCGGTCATCTCCAGGACCTCGGGCGCGTCCACCAGCTTGACGGCTTCCGGGCCGACGCCTTTCGCTTCGAGCACTGGCAACAACAGTTCAGCCTGGCCGACGAGCGTGACCGGCTCGCCCCACAAGGAATAGGCCTGCAAGCAGGCCTCGACCTCCGGGGACGGATGATTGTCGCTTCCCATGGCGTCAAGCACGATCCGGGTCATGCGGGGCCTCACGCTCTGAGCTGGGTTGACAGCGATTCCTCGAGGGCTATAATACCGCACGTTCCAACCCCTAGCGCTGGTGCTGGAACTGGCAGACAGGCATGGTTGAGGGCCATGTGCCGAAAGGCGTGGGGGTTCAAGTCCCCCCCAGCGCACAGCAAGGCCGCCCCGAGCGAAGGGCGGTCTTGCGATTCACGGCCCCTAGTGCTGCAAGATTTGCGAAAGGAAGAGCTTGGTGCGCTCTTCGCGCGGGTTGTTGAATAGGTCATGCGGATTGGTGTGCTCAACGATCTTCCCGTCGTCCATGAAGATCACTTCCTCGGCCGCGGCGCGAGCGAACCCCATCTCGTGCGAGACGACCAGCATGGTCATGCCCTCTCTTGCCAGGTCGAGCATGACATCCAGGACTTCCTTGATCATCTCGGGGTCGAGGGCGCTGGTGGGCTCGTCGAACAGCATGATCTTGGGGTTCATCGCCAGCGCCCGGGCGATGGCCACCCGCTGCTGCTGCCCGCCGGACAGGTGGGCGGGGTACACTCCCGCCTTCTCCGGTATCCCCACTCGCTCGAGCTGCTGCATGGCAATGCGCCCGGCTTCTGCTTTGCCGCGCTTGCGCACGATCCGCTGCGCCAGCGTAATGTTCTCAAGGGCGGTTAGATGAGGGAAGAGGTTGAAGAGCTGAAACACCATCCCGATCTCCGCCCGAATTGAGTTCAGGTCCTTGTGTTTATGAGTCAGGTGCTCGCCGTCGATCCAGATCTCGCCGCTGGTTGGAGTTTCGAGGTGATTGACGCAGCGGAGCAGAGTGGACTTGCCGGAGCCGCTGGGACCGATGATGACCACCACGCAGCCGCGCCGGACCTTCATACTTACGCCGTCGACGGCGCGGATATCGCCGAACTGTTTGTGCAAATCTTCGATGACAATGATGTGTTCCGGGCTAGTCATTCTTCCTCAGGCGCCTTTCAAACTGCTGGACAGCCAGCGAGAGGACCAGGGTCATGGTCAGGTACATCACCGACAGGGTGACATAGGCCTCACGGAACCGGAAGGTGCTGCCGGCATATAGCCGAGCGACCTGGGTGATATCCCGAACGGCGAGGATCGAGACCAACGAGGAGTCCTTGACCATCGCTACGAAATCGTTGCCGAGAGCCGGCAAGACGTTGCGGATTGCCTGGGGAAGAATGACGTAGCGCATGGCGCCGCCGTTGCTCATGCCCAGCGAGCGGGCGGCCTCCATCTGGCCTCGACCGATGGATTGGATTCCAGCCCGGAAGATCTCCGCCAGGAATGCGCCATACGTGACCGACAGGGCGATGATGGCGCGGATATTCATGGGCACGGCCTGGTTCGACATAGAAGTCAGCGTCGTGCCCAGCCCCTCCAAGCCGATCGAGATCAGCCACGCGCCGAGCGAGTTGAAGACCCCGACCGCCATCGGTACCCCAACCAGCGCAATGAAGAAGATGAGGACCAACATGGGAATGCCGCGGACCAGCTCGACATACATGCGGGCTGCGTTGTGGAACACGACGTTGGAGGAGATTCGCCCTAGGCCGGTGATCAGACCGAGGACGATGGCGATGGCGTAGGCGGCCAGGGAGGTCCGGATTGTGACGGTGATGCCAACGATGATCCAGGAGAAGGCTTGCCTGTAGTTGGCCGACGTCAGAATGGTGAAGGCTGCCCACAGCGCGATGACCATGATGCCGATGAACCACCAGGGGATCTCAACCAGGCGCTTGCCGGCGCCCTTTCCTTTGGGCTTCAGCGCGGGCTCGGACTCGGCCAGTGGGCGGGCAGTGTGGTGCGCCAAGATTCGCTCCGATGGGCTCGGGCTAAGGATGTGCAGGAGCGACGCTCCTGCACATCCTTCCTATGCCTGCCTACAAGGGTACCGGGGACTCAGGGTCCCTCGTGGGTCTAGGTTTCCTACCCGAGGTCATCGTAGGTGATCTTGAAATCAGGGCCAAAGTACTTGAGGTTGGTCTGCTCCATGAAGCCGCTGTCGTAGAGCGCCTTGATGGCGGCGTTGGTCGGTTCCACCAGGTCGCTGCCCAAGGGGAAGATGAAGCCGAGCTTGTCGCTGGAGAGCGACGGCCCGACGAGCTTGAGCTTGTCGGCGTTCTCGCCCAGGTAGCCCTGGCCGGCGACCTCGTCGATGATGACGGCGTCGACATCACCGGAGATCAAGGCCTGGACGGCGAACGGGAACTGCTCGAAGGCCTGGATTCGGTCGGCGGGCAGGAAAGTGGTGGCCGTCTCGTAGTTGGTGGTGCCGGTCTGGGTGCCGAGCTTGAGGTTGGTGTCGGCGACGATGTCGTCCATGCTCTCGATTCGGGTTTCATCGAGGCGGACGAGCAGGCGCTGATCGATGATGATGTAGCCGTCGGAGAAATCGACGATCTCGGCGCGCTCGGGAGTGATGGTGATGCCGTCGCCGGCGATGTCGAACTGGCCGTCAGCCACGGCCTGGATCATGCCTTCCCAGGCGACCTCGGTGTAGACCGGGACGCAGTTGAGCACGCGGCAGATTTCGCCCCAGACTTCGTAGTCCCAGCCTGCGGGCTCACCCGAGTCGGGGTCGATGTAGTTGAACGGCAGATAGGCGTTTTCGACCGCGACGGTGACTTCGCGCCCGCCCAGATCCGGCAGCCCTGCAGAGGGAGCCGCAGGGGCCGTCGGTTCGACCGGCGCGGCCGTCGGTTCGGCCGGCGCGGCTGTCGGTTCGGCCGGCGCGGCCGTCGGCGTCCCGGCACATGCCGCCAGCACCAAGCCGGCAGCCACCAGCAGCGACAACAAGGCAAACTTCTTCATTGGAACCTCCTCATTCTCCTTTAGGATCGTCCGGGGGATGGCAGTCTGCTTCGGCAGTCCGCCAGTGTGCTGCAGCAAGTTCTAGGCGTCTGCAGCCGGCCCCCGCTCGCTGCCGAAGAGTCGGCAACGGATCTAGCATAGACCGACTTGGAGCGAAGTGCAAGGGGCCCTAGAACTCGGGCTGGTCCAGCAACGTGCCGACGCGGATCGAGGCCGCTTCGAAGGGCAGCATGGGCGCCACGAGCGCCGCCAGCTGTTGCGGCTCAAGCGTCAGGTGCACGTGGTCGGGATGCAGGGCTTCGAGGTCGGAGATATCGGGGGCGGCACCCAGATCCTGCAGTCCAGGCCGCAGAGCGAGCAGGACTTCGGCCTGGGCGGCCAGCAACGCTTCGGGCTTGGTTTGGAGCAGGCGCAGAAACGCCAGGAGTTGCGCTCCCTGCAGGTGCGTGCCCCCCAGGTCGGCGCCGCCCAGGGCATCCACCGCCGCGGCGAAGGCGGCCTCGTCCATCACGACCGTCGCCTGGTACGTCAGAGGCACAAGCGCACTGAGCGCCTGCATAAAGTCGTCGCCGACCCCAGCCGTGCGTGACCAGGTGAACAGGCTCGCCAGCGGCCGGCCATCCCCGGTCGGGGCAGAGGCGGAAGTGGGAATGCCATACAGCAGCAGCTGGTCCTGCTCGGGGTCATGGGCTGCCACCCAGGTCGCCAGCAGGCGGGGGCTCTCTTGATCAAGGTTGTCGACACCGAGGATCAGGATGGCCGTGCTCGCAGCGGAGGGCGTCGAGGTGGACGCCGGTGGTCCGGCCGGTGTGGTCGCCGACGGATTACCGGGTGAGGGGTCGCTTCGGTCCTGCAGCACGACACTCAACAGGCCGAATCCGAAGCAGAGCAAGAGCAGGAAGAGCAGGGCTCGAACCCAGGTCCTTGAAGACATCGGGCAGTGGGACGTCCCATGAAGCGCAGGACGCCAGGAGGATTCTACCTCGGGGCGTCCTGCGTGAGTAGCGGGCAGCGATCAGTCGACCAACGCCAGCAGAAGCTGTCCAGCCAGCCGGCCGAGAAGGAATGTCAGTACGCCGGCGCAGAGGAAGACAACAAACGGCTGCAGCGGGCGGAAGCGCTGGCGCCATCCGAGTGCCAGGCCTGTCGTTGTGGCCATCGCCTGCCAGAACCGGATTTCCACTATGCTCAGGGTGTGCTCGAAGACGGTTCGCATGGCTTCACTTGGAGGAACTGATGCGCAGGATGCGGCCATTGGCATCAGTGACGACGCGGACAATGCGGCTAAGGGACTTGCCGCCAGGAAGGCTGGCTCGACCTCGGTAGGTGAGCATGAACGTATCGGAGCCATCCGCCGGACTTGGCTGGCGCTTCACGGAGGGCATGCACCCATCCATCTCCGGGTAGGTGCGCCGCACCTGCTTGGACACGCTGTCGATCTTCTTGGCATCCATCCTCAGCCTCCTCTACTGCACTGCAACGCGGCGGCGGAGGAACGTCGGCAGGTCCAGGTCGTCCTGGGGAAGCGCCGGTCCCGTGTGCACCGTGACCGATTCCGGGAAAGCGGCCGCGACGGGAAGTGACTCCTGGGTAGGCACCGGCTTGCCGCCGACGCCTGTGACGATCAGGATGGCCTGCGTCCGACCGGTCATGGCCGGATCGGTTGTGGCCCCCAGGATCAGATCGATTTCGGGGGACAGGCTGCTGCGCAGGTCGTCGACGGCCTCGCCCACTTCGTGAAGCGTCAGGTCATCCCCGCCGGTGAAGTGGATCAGCACTCCGTTGGCGCCCTCCAGGCTGTCGATCGCCATCAGCGGATGGTGAAGAGCCTGCCGGATTGCGACCCGGGCCATGTTGTGGCCCTCGCCAATGCCGATGGCCATCAGTGCCCCGCCGCCGCGCAGCATCAGGTTGCGGACATGGGCGAAGTCGACGTTGATCAGCCCGGCCTGGGTCACCAGTTCGGCGATGCCCTGGACGCCCTGCCGCAGGATGTCGTCGGCGAGGCGGAATGCGATTTCCAAGCTGATGTCCCGGGGGGCGACCTGGATCAAGCGGTCGTTGGGGACGGTGATCAGCGTGTGGGAGTGCGGCTGCAGGGCGCGCACTCCCTGCAGAGCGTTCTGCGAGCGCCGCGTCATCTCGAAGGTGAACGGCAGGGTGACGACGGAGACCACCACGCAGCCCAGCTCACGGGCGATCTCGGCCGCAATCGGGGCCGCACCTGTGCCGGTGCCACCCCCCATGCCGGCGGTGAGGAACACCATGTCCGCTCCGCGCAAAGCCGCGGCGATCTCGCGGCTGCTCTCCATCGCCGCAGCAGACCCGATGCGGGGATCTCCACCTGCGCCCAGCCCACGCGTGACCCGGGGCCCAAGCTGCAGCCTTGTCGGCGCCAGGCTTGAGGTGAGCGCCTGGCGGTCGGTGTTGGCGGCAATGAAATCGACACCGCTCAGGCCGAGCTCGATCATGCGGTTGACGGCATTCGAGCCCCCACCGCCGACGCCCAGGACTTTGACAACCGCCCGGCCGATGTTGTCGTCATCCGGCGGCTTGCTTTTCGGGAACACGCTTTCCAACCAGTCACTCATGGCCTTCTCCGCAAGGGTCACGCGATGCCGGATGGGCAGGCAGCGTGGGATTGTGGTGTTTCCGGGCGAGGCCCGGCCGCAATATGCCGCTGGAGCACGATGCAGCCCGCTGCCTGCAGCCGCTCCAAAACCGTCGCCGGGTAGAGCCCTGGCGAACCGGCCAGCACGACCTCGGGACAGCGGGAGGCCTCCTCCGCCGAGGTGCCCATGGTGCTGTTGCCCTCGATCGCCATTCGACCCAAGGAGCCCCAATCCAGGTCGGAGGCAATACGCGTGTCAGCCGGGAGCAGGATATACCGTCGACCGGCGGCAAGGGTCGCGCCGAGAACGTCGGCGGCTTTATTCTGCGAGGCGACTGCCGCTGCCTTGAAGGCCTCAGCAAGCGGACCCGGCTGTCCGGGCTGGCGATACCAGGCGCTCGGGCTGTCCGGATGCTTGGCGTCAGCCGCTAGGGGATAGAAGGCAAAAGCCTGCAGCCCCTGGGCGTCCTCAGGGCTAGCTAGCATGCGGCGTATGGCGAGACCGGTCTCGGCGAGGTTGTCGGGGGATGCCGGCACTTGATCCGGGGTGATCCCCCCGGACAGGGCGATCATCGGCAGGCTGGACCCCAGACTGCCTTCAGCGATCTGGCGGTACCACTCGAAGATCCGGACGCCGCGCTGGTCTTCTCCCTCGACGCCCTCGACGTAGGCTCGGGCGTCCTTCCAGGCCGCCGGCCCGCCTGCGCCCCAGTTCAAGTCGTGCCCATTCGTCCAGGCGTGGAGTCCGAGCACAAGCTCAGAAGTGAGCGATTTCGGCGCTCGCCGCCCGAGCGACTGAAGCGATGCCTGTAAGAAAGCCGTGTCCCAGTAGTCACCGCCGGGTTCAAGCGCAGGGAGGACCGGGCGCAGGCCACACGAATGCTGCGACAGCAGCACGGGCAGGAGGGCGTCCAGGTAGCGATCGACCAGATTCGGCCGGGACCAGTCGGCCTCGCGCCAGCTCCGGCGCATGTTTGGCCGGTCATGAACGACTACGTGCCTGACGCCCCAGTGGGCATAGGCCTGCAGCAGGGGATCCAGGTCGGCGCGCACTACCCCGCCGACCTGCACCGGGATGTGTATGACTGGCTGGATTCCGGCCTCGATCAGGCCCCGGACAAAAGCCTCCGGCACCGACCGCCGGGTGTTGCCCCGCAGAACCAGCCAGTGTGCCCCCAAGGCCTGCAACTCCGGCAGCCAGGCCGCTAGGTGACGCTCGCTGTAGTGCTGTTCGTCCGGGTAGAAATGAAATCCCAGCCTGTCCAATGCTGTCGTCATCGACAACCTCGTACAGGCTGGGATGCAAGTACCGTGCCGCAATCCCTAGCGGGAGACAGCTAGCTTCAGGATCCGCCCGTTGCGGTCGAGCGTCAGGCGGGCGAAGTGGGTGTGCCGGACCTGGCCGGCCTCAATCCGCTTGGAAAGGGTAACCAGGGTGGTCTCGGGCGCCGAGGCAGCCGCCGAATGGACCCCGGCCTGGGGGGCCAGACACTGATGGTCCGAGCCATCACACCCGCAGCGCTGCCGATGGACCTTGCTCGTGGCGTTGGCCATCCCGGGCAGGTACTGAGCAACCACCAGGCGCACCTTCTCCAGCGACTCCGCCTGCAAGGTGGCGTCTGGAGGGCACTGGCCGCCGAGGGCACAGGCCATCGTCGGCAGGGCGGGGCGTGGACGGCGGCGGGCGATCGACTTGGGGTCAACCTGGCTGCGGGTCGGATCCGGGACGAAGAGGGGATCGCCGTAGTGCACGAAGGAGATGATCGTCTTCTGGTCCTCGCCATCCAGGTACGCCTGGCGTCGGAGCATCTCGGAGGCCAGGCCGAGCTTGGCGCGGCGCAGCGCCTCTCCCGAAGGCAACCCTTGGTTCAGCTGTTCCCAGAACAGCCGGCCGAGAAGATCGGCTGCGATCAGCGGGGTGTTGACCGAGCCGTACGAAATCTTGGTCGATCCCACAACCGCCTGGCTGCCGGAAGCCAGAAACTTCAGCGAGAGTGCGGTTTCCGTCGACTTGCCGACAACGTTGGCGCCGTAGCAGGCTTCGGAGTAGACGACCGCAGGTGCGCGGCCGCCGTTCACCACATCCTCCGGTCGCAGCGCCACCGGGAATTCAATCGTTGCAGAGTCGTCCGTGAGCGGATCGCGTTGGCCGAACCACTCCGCCGAGTCCTCGACGCCGTGCAGGTTGAAATACGACATGCGGCTAGGCCGGGCGGCAACAGTCGGCATGGCTCCGGCCGCGGCCGGTGGGGAAGTCACCAGCGCCTGCGGCTCGCCGATCGGTTTGTAGACCGCCATGGATGCCCGGCGCCAGATGCTGGCACTGTATCCGAAGGTGCGCAGACGCGGGACAAACAGCCAGCCTGCCCTCCGGCGCAGCCAGCGCCCCAGCCGGCTCAGTTGGCCGGCGGGCTGAGCGAGCGACAGGTGGTGGTCGGCAGCCCGCCGCACTAGTCGCACCAGCAGGTCCGGATCGTTGTCGACGGGAAGGCGGCCGACAGGCCATTCCGGGACGAAGTAGTTCTCGTCGCTGGTTGCATACGGGTTGTCCGATGGGACGACGGTATCATCATCGTCGGTTGGGTTGGGCAACTCGTGGAAGGGAAACAGCCGGGGGCCGCCGACGATCAGAAGGGCCCCAATCCGCTGGTTCCTGCGAGAGAGGGCCCGATCGAGGTCGGCCAGGTGCAGCTTGAGCTGCCAGGCGTTCGAGGGCTCCGCCGGGGCCAGGCCGAAGGCCTTCAGGCTCGAGGCATCATCGAGGTAGATGCGGCAGGCAGCCCACCCCTTGCGCCCGCCGACCGCATGCTGCAAGTCGATCAGTGCTTCATCGATCCGGCGGAAGACGTCACGGCCGAACTCCTGGAGCAGCCGGGACTTGGTGGCAGCGATCACATAGACCGGCGATCGACGGTCCACATCCCGCGCCGCGCTGGCGGCGTTCAGGCGAACCGAGAGTCGCTGGAGTTCCTGGCGCACATCCTCCGCCGTTTCGTTCTTGACCGCCGCGCCAGCGTCCGGTCCCTGGAAGGCTTCCCAGGGCTTGGGCTGAATGGCGGGTTCTTC
>JALHUE010000235.1 GCA_022866145.1 Anaerolineales bacterium
CCCCGCCAGTCGCCTGCGCCCACAGGGATGCTCAGGACGTCGCTACAGGATCGAATGCGACGATCGAATCGGTGCGGGCTGACCGCACCGACGCGCCCGGGTCCTCAGCCGCGCAGTTCCTGTAACCTTTGCAGGAGAAGGATGACCCCCACCCCCGCCAGAAGCGCCGCCAGCCCGATCTGCCAGAAGGCGAACCCGAGGACCACCAGTGTCACCAGCGCGAGAAAGATGGCGACGTTGCCCAGCGAGACCGCGAAGGTCCGGCGCATGACCGACTCGACCAGGCCGAAGGCGATGACCAGCACAACGATGCCGGGCAGCACCGCTTGCGGCACCCAGATCAGCAGGGCCGCCACCCCGAAGAACATCAAGGCGATGCTGAGGGCAGCCCACATCTCCACGGCGCGGCTGACCGCCGAGGCCGGGACGGGGCTGGCTCGATGCTGGATGTGCGCCTGAGGATCGCCGGCGACACCTGCCTCGATCTCCTTCAATCGCTGACTCAGTCCATCCAGGACCACTCGGTTCTGGGAAAGCTCTTTTCGGACCGACGTGAGCTCATTCGCTTTTGTGCGCAGGTCCACACCCAGGGCGGCGTGCTTCTTGGCCAGGTGCGGTTTGCCCTCCATCCCCTTCCACAACGCACCCAGGTGTTGAAGATCTTCCATGCTTTCGGCGGCCGTCGCTTCCAGTTGCTTCTGCGTCTTGCCCAGGTCGGCGACCTGGCGGCGCAGGATGGCGGCCTCGCGCGAGGGCGGGGGAGTCTTGTCGAGACCGGCGAATCCGAGCGGATCGAACCAGGAAGCGCGCGGGGTTCCGTCCCGGTTGTACATCGGGCCACCCGGCGCGTTCTCGCCGGACAAGGGGTCGCGGGCGAACAGACCCCACAGGCCGCGGTACTGTGACACCCAGGGTGTCGATTCGTCGATCACGACCGGGCTCCACGCCTTGTCGGCGCCCGGACCGATGGAAAGGCCATCGCCGCGGGCAAAGTCGACAAACGGAATCCGAAACGGCCCGCCGGCGGACCCTTCCTGCCCGATCAGGCGCGCCCAGAATCGCTGCGCCGCGCCCGTGATCCCGCGGAGCCACCCCGGAAGCGGGAGGCTCACCTCCGCCTGATACTCGCCGCGTTGGAAGTAGGAGGCATGCGACCCAGCTCCGGCATAGACCACGGGGTGGCCATCGGCCAGTTCGAATTCTTCCCGATCGTCCCAGCGACGCCGCAGGTCGTCGCCGTGGAAATCATGCGAGGCGAAGGCCACCCAGCCCGGCACCAACGACTTCCCATCCTCATACAGGTAGACCAAGACCATCTCCCAGTCGGATTCATGGTCGTTCACACCGTGGAAGCCGGAGCGCCACGGGTTGTAGTCGAAGAAGAACCAGTACTGGAGCGCTATCCAGCCGCGTTCGCGCACGACGCGGCCATGATAGACATACCGTTCCTTTTCCTTAAGGATCTCCTGGTAGGCGACTCGCGCCGCCGCCGAGGTGGCGGCAGGGACACGGCCGCGCAGGAGCAGCGTGGCAGAGAACAGCGCATCGAACAGGCGCGGAAGCAGCCCGCCGCGCGACAGCCGTCCCGGGCCAGGATGGAAGGCATTCGGGGACTGCCGGTTCAGCCGACCCTCTTCGACGAGGAAGCCAGCTGCCTCCCCCAGCCCGAAGGGCTGGACAAAGCGCAGGAACAAGACGCTTCCAAAGGGAGCTGTTCGAGGCTGGACCAGACCCTTCATGTCCAGCGCCCCGGCCGGGACGAGCTGCTCTTCGCGGCCGTCGGGATAGTGAACCCATAGGCTGCAGCGGCGGATGTAGGGTTCGACGTCCATTGGGTAGCAATGTTCCCCTCGGGTGTAGCGCACCACGGGCTCAAAGCGGCGCAGCAGCGCTTCATCACTCGCCGTCTGGGGCATCCGCGGCAGATCACTCGACGGGCTCATGGCTTGGCCTCCCGATGCGGAACGCCCGGCGGACCTCAGTCTGATTCAGGATGAGGGCGAGCGCCGCATAGACTAGCATCAGGCCGTATTCCGGCTTCGCGAAGTAGGCGCGGAAAAGATTGAGGAACAGGGCCAGGACTAGGAACAGCACCAGCGCAACCCACGCCCAGCGCTTGCGGTTGAGGATGCCGATCCCCGACACCAGACTGAGGACCGCGATCGGGACGACCAGGACGTACGCCAGCGTGGAGACCCCTTGGGTCGAGAGCCATCCCGCCGGTTGGATAGGAGCGTTGGCCGCGACCGCGGCGAGTTGGCCGTTCATAAGCAGCAAGGTGATCCGGGCCAAGATCAGGGGCACGGCCAAGATGGCGCACCATCCCGCTACCACAACCGAACCGGATCTTGGAGATTTCATCTTGCCAGGCTCAGCCTTCTTCACGCTCGTCCTCCTTGTTCGTTGGATCCGCGCGGCAGGATGAGGTTCCGGCGCCCCGCCGACAGACTCTGCCCCATTGACCCCTGTCAGCGCGGTTTCGACGCCTTTGCCCGCCAACGGCCGTGAGCGCATGGTTGCGCGACACTTCCGACCATCGCGCACAGGCGTGGGCTTGCCTCGTCCTAGCCGCCCAGGGGATAGGACCTGCCCGCCAGATCCATCGGCGAGCCCTGACTCAGCTTACGCTTCCTTTCGATGGCGCGTCAACCGGCGCCAGCCACGAAGACCGCCTCGCATCCCCGGCGCGCGGAGGGGAGGCCCGGCCAGGGAGCTAGGGCAGAGCCCAGTAGGCCATCTCATCGGCTGCAATCGTTAGTTTCCCGCTCTTGCGAGCTCCGACGAACAGCCCGAAGCCTCCCTTGTCGGTCAGGGCATCATCTTCGATCTCCTCCAGCTTCTGGCCGTTGGCGTACAGCGTGAGCTTGTTGCCCTCGGCCATCACGCCCATGCGGTTGTCCCGCTTCGTGCCGGCGAGAATGGCAGTGCTGCTGGTCAGCGGGATCAGCGTGGTCATCTTCTCGTCGCCCCAGTGGCGCAGCCAATAGCGGCCGTCGCAGGTGAAGCCGAGCAGGTACCCCTCATCGGCGGCGTGGCGGTCGGGCACGCGGAAGATCAGGCCGTAGTGATCATTGCCCTCACAGTCTCCCGAATTGAGATTCGCCTCCAGGTAGAAGTCCTCGATCTCCGGCCAGGTCAGGCGCCAGCCGTCCAAGCTGGTCAGCCCAGTGAAGAGCAACTTGCCGTCTTCGACCTTCGCCCGGGTGAAGCTATCCTCGCCCAGGGTCCAGTCGCTACCGGAGGAGAAGTTGTCCCGCCAGACCGGATTACCGAGTTGGCTGCGAGGATCGCCGATGACAGCGGTGCCTGTTGAGGGTGGCGTGGGTGAGGGTGTGCTTGAGGCTTCGCCCGTCACTGTGGGGCTTGGCGTCGCTGTAGGGACAATCGTCGCCGACGGCGGAAGCGTGGCGGAGGGTGGTTGAGCGGGTGCCGCCGGTGGTGGCGTTTGCGACGGCAGCGCCTGCAGGGTGGCCTCGACCTGGGTCGCTAGGCCGAGCGGCTGGGGAGAGGCTGCCGGGGCCGACAGAGCGCAAGCCACGGAAAGCGCTGCTAGGCAGACCACGGTCAGGAGGAGCGGGCGGGCACTTCGAGACATGGCTTGTTTCCACCGCACCGGTACTTGATTCTACTCCAGTCCACGCCGGCGGGCCTCGCCCATGAGTTCCACTTGCAAGTGCAACGCTATGAGGAGAATAGCGTTGTATGGCCAGTTATGTTCATCTCACTGCAGGCGAACGGCTTCAGATCTACACATGGCAGAGAGAAGGGCTGCCGCAGGCGGAGATCGCCAGGCGA
>JALHUE010000236.1 GCA_022866145.1 Anaerolineales bacterium
GGCACCCTGGCCTCGTCGTCCGACGAATGGATCGAGCTCTTCAACCCGGGCTCGGAGGCCATTGACCTGGCAAACTGGCGGCTGACGGACGGCGGCGATCTCGATCGCACGCTTGCAGGAATCATCGAACCCCGTGGTTTCTGCTTGCTGGAACGCACTGATGATCAGACGGTTTCCGACATTGTCGCCGACCTGATCTACACCGGTGCCTTGAGCAACGACGGCGAGCGGCTCGAGCTGCTCGACCCGAGCGGCGCTTCCGTCGATGTGGCCAACCGAGGCGGCAGCGCCTGGCCAGCCGGCGACGCCGAGACGCATGCCAGCATGGAGCGCAAGCAAAGCGGCGGCTGGGGGACCTATACCGGCTACTACGGAAATGGTCACGATGCCGCGGGCAGCGGCATTGTCGGCACCCCCCACGCCCCGAACTCGCTCTTGTTCCCGACACCTGTGCCAACTTGGATTCCCGGGCAGGTCGTCGTCAACGAAGTGCTTGTCCGACCACACTATGACTGGGAGGGTACCGGCGGCACCGACCTCAACGACGAGTTCATCGAGTTGTACAACCGGGGCCCGCATGATGTCCAACTCGGAGGCTGGATTCTGGACGACCTGCGCAACGGCGGATCCACGCCCTTCGTCCTGTCCAACCGCCTGATCCAAGCCGAGGGGTACGCCGTGTTCTTCCGTACCCTCACCCACCTGGCGCTGAACGACACGGGCGACACCGTCACCCTGCGGGCGCCCAACGGTCACACAGTCGACACGATCTCGTACCTGCGGGTGAGGGCTTACAACCTGTCTTACGGCCGGCTGCCGGACGGGTCGGATCACTTGGTCTACGGGCTGTGGCCGTCCCCAGGGAACACGAACCGGATCTACACGCCGCCATCATTCCCGGTAGGTTCCATCCTTGTCAGCGAAGTCGCCTGGGCTGGCACCCTGGCCTCGGCCAACGACGAGTGGATCGAGTTGTGGAACCCCGGCAAGGAGTCGATCTCCCTGGCCGGTTGGGCCCTGACGGACGACAACGACATCTGGGCGCCCCTGACCGGGATGCTTGCACCTGGCGGCTACTGCCTTCTGGAGCGGACAGACGACGAGACGATCTCGGACCTGCCCGCGGATGGCATCTACCGCGGTGCGCTATCCGACGACGGCGAGCGTCTGAGGCTGGTTGATCCCTCCGGCCGTGATATCGACGTGGTGAACGCCACCGGCGCCTGGCCCGGCGGCCAGAGAGACAGCCGCGTCTCCATCGAGCGCCTCGGTGAAGAATGGTTGCCCTTCACCGGGGAGCTCGGGCGTGGCTTGGATGCAGACGGCTGGCCTATCCTCGGCACGCCGGGCGGTGCCAATTCGCGAGACCTGGAGGCGGCGCTGTCGGCGGCATCCTCCTGTGCTCAGGGAGCGGCCCCGGCTGCCGGGCCTTGTCCTTGATGACGGGGAGGACCGCCCAACTGAAGGCCTCCTGATCTCGCGGCAACATCCCCGCTGGGTCTGCACAACCTGGGGCTCCATCGGACGCTCTGGCGCAGGACGCAGGGCATTCGGCGCCCAGGTGAGGGCGCGGGCCGCGGGCAATCGTCATAGCGCCTCAACCTATCGCTCGCCTCTCCTCGAGCTGCGCAGCTCGCCGGCCAGTTTCTTATCCTGCCTTCATGGACCGCTCGGGGATTTGTATGCGCCTTTCATATCCCGGGTGCTAGGATGCAGACGAAAGCGCGGTCCTCGGATCCGAGGCCGCCGGGAGGATCTGCCATGCCTGAGCCAATCCGCAACCGCGTCGCGCCTCCGCCGAAGAAGAAGGAACTGCACCTCGAGCTCGAGCTAGCGCACATCAATCGGATCACCGAAGCCCTGGGGCAGCATGCAACCGAGCACCGACCCTGGGGGATCTCGGACATGGATGTGCTGGCCGAGGCGATTCGAGCCGAGGCAATCGACCAGGCCAAGCTGGCGCTCCCCGAGGAAGACCGGCCGCTGCGCCTGGAGGCGCTGCTCGGCCGTCCGGCATTTGCCCGCTTGCTCAAACAGCAGCTGGCGAACGGCGTTGCCGCCAC
>JALHUE010000237.1 GCA_022866145.1 Anaerolineales bacterium
ACGCGCTTTACGCCCAGTAAATCCGGATAACGCTTGCCTCCTACGTTTTACCGCGGCTGCTGGCACGTAGTTAGCCGAGACTTATTCCGGGGGTACTGTCCTTCCTCATCCCCCCGAAAAGCGCTTTACAACCCGAAGGCCGTCATCGCGCACGCGGCGTTGCTGGATCAGGCTTTCGCCCATTGTCCAATATTCCCTACTGCTGCCACCCGTAGGTGTCTGGCCCGTGTTTCAGTGCCAGTGTGGGGGGCCACCCTCTCAGGACCCCTACCCGTCGTCGCCTTGGTAGGCCATTACCCTACCAACTAGCTGATGGGCCGCAGGCCCCTCCCGAAGCGGCTTGCGCCTTTCCACCGAAGGCATCTAATCCCTCGGGTCACATGAGGTATTAGCACCACTTTCGCGGTGTTATCCCTCACTTCGGGGCAGGTCACCAACGTGTTACTCACCCGTTCGCCACTAGGAACACCCTCGTATTGCTACGTGAGTGCCCTCGTTCGACTTGCATGTATTAGGCACGCCGCCAGCGTTCATCCTGAGCCAGGATCAAACTCTCCGTATTGACTTCTTTCCCCACCTTGCGATGGGGTTTCAGTCACCCTGACTGGAGCAAAGGCTTGCTTGGCTTCCTGTCACTATTCAGTTGTTAAGGTGCCTGTTGCAAAGCGGATTATCTTACCACCCGCTCCGCCCCCTGTCAAGGGATAGAGACGCATTGGCCGATGCGCCACCTGCGCACATCGGCTGGTCGCCAGACCGGCGGGCCCTGCGGCCTCGGTCTCTGACGCCCTTGCTCGTCTCTAGGTTGTCTCAGTCTGCCCGCCGGGCGGGCGAGACCGTTGTGGAATGGTTGCCTCCATTATAAGCGTGCCGGTCGCAAGCTGTCAAGCTCGGCCCCGGTCTGCAGCCCCGCCCCCACCCCCGGCCACCCAACGGCCCGCACGTACCCCCGGCTACAAACTCTACCCCGAGGGGCACCCTTCGCACCCTCCCCGGGCGCCGCCGGCAAGCCTACCCTTCGCCACGGCCCGATCCCCCGGGGGCGCCCAGGCCCGCGACCGGGGCTCGCAGCCGAAGGTGCCCTCCCTCGGCGGCCCTCTCTTCGAGTGGCCACGCCCCCCGCCATCACCGCCTCGCCCGGCCGGAACCACCGCGACCAGGTCTAGCGGCCCACAACCTCGACAATCTCCAGCCCCATGAATCCCGTGAGTCGCCTGGCACTCACCGGATCGACGTGCCCTTCGAGGCCAGCCGACCTCAGCAGGATTTCCGCGCTCTGGCCTTCACCCGGGTAGGTGATAAGGAAAAGGCGACCAAACTCCGAGTCGCGATCCATGTAGTCCTGCGACACCCCGTGCAAGCGGGCGTAGTAGCGCATCATCGGCGCCCGCAATGGCGGCGCCACGATCTCGTCGTTTTCCCTCAATACATCCTTCAGGAACAACACCGCCTGCTCTTCCCTGCCCTTGTTCGCCCAGTTCTCTGGCAACGTCTCGAGCGCACGCACCACCGGGGCCCCGGCCAGCATCATGCCGAGTGCCAAGAAGCCCGCCGCTAGCGGGATCCGGGGACAGTAAGACCTTTGCCCGAGCTCGATGGCCCCGACGGTTCCGGCCGACACCCACAGGGCCACAAGCGGAAGAAGTGAGAACCAGATCCTCGCGTCGTAGATCGGCCGCTGCACAAAGATGAACCCTGCCACCACCACCAGAGCCACGACCTGCATTGGGACGGTGTGCCTGCTCAACCTCCGGTGGAGCAGCAGACTCAGCGCCAGGCCAGCCACGACAAGCACACGCACGTACGGCGGGAGGCCGCCTGCCCAAGCGCCGGATACCTGAGCGAGGTTGGCGAGAAAGGCCTCGCCGAACCCGATATCGAGATTGGGTGCAACTCGACCGATCGCCACCATCCGCTGCGGGCCAGTCACCATCAGCGCCGGCGTATACAGGGCGAAGACCAGCAGGACTGTCGCCAGGCCGGAGGCCGTCCAGAAGAGCAGGAAGTCCTTTCTGGATCGATAGCCCTCACCGAGGCTTCCCAACATCCCCTCCGCCAGCAGCCAGGCCATCAGAACAGCGTAGGGGTAGACCATGACCGGAATGGTGAACATCCCGAGACCGGAGAACAAGGCCACCAGCAACCAGGCCAGCAGGTTCCTCCGACGGCAGGCGTGACAGGCGAGCCAGAAGGCCAGGACCGCAAACAAGGCAAGCGGAGCGTATCCCCTTGCCTTCACCGAATGCCCGATATGAGCCGAAGACACTGCGAGCAGGAGGGCGGCGCCCAACCCTGTGGTTCGGCTGTAGGTGTCGCGCCCCAGGAAGTAGATCCCTAGGATGGTCGCAAGGCCTGCGACCAGCGCGGGCAACCGGACTGCCCAGGGCGCGGGCCCGAGCAGCCTGGCGGAGAGGTAGACAAGGACAGTGTGAAAGATGTGATTGTTCGGAACATGGTAGTTGGTCAGCGCGAACCCGAGCGAACGGCCAAAGGTCATCACGGTGTAGGCTTCGTCGTGGTTGAGGCCGGCCATGATCCGAGGCAGGCGCAAGGCAAGGGCGGAAGCCGTCACAAGTGCAAGCCACAGGAGCCAGATTCTGTCCTCGTGATGGGGCCGGATCGCACGCCAAAGGCCCAAGGCATCTGTGCGGAAGGAGGCGAACCCACCCCGCCCTGCTGGGCCGCCGCGCCGCGCCAGCCAAACGACCAGTGCACACAGCCCGGCGGCAAGGACAAGCCAGACTCTCACAATCACGGCCGTCGCCTCGGTGAGCGTCTCGAAGTCCCCATCCGGCATGACCCCGTTCAGCGCGTTCTTCAACTGCCGGAAGGGAAGGCCTGCGGCAGCCAACAGAACCATGGCGCTCGAGATCGCCATGCCAACGAGTATGACATTTCGACGAAGTCCACGGATCCGCATTGGATCACCCGAGATTCGACCGTCGCTTGCCGACGGGTTGTCTGACGCCAAGCATACCGTTGGCAGGCATCCATGGCCAGCATCTGCTCCGAAACGCTGATGTCCTCAGCCGCAAGTCGGCAATCTGCGCGGCCCCTGCCGCCTCTCAGGACGTGCTGGCTTGTCGACCTCCCTGCGAGACCGGAGATTCGCGCGTCTGCGAGGATGCAGATCTCTCCCCGCTGGAGGGGAGCAGGGAATAGGTCGCCCCGACCTCGCAGAGCCTGGCCTTCCCTCTTCCTGGTCTAGAACTCGGCAAAGCGACCTCGGGCTCCGCACAGCGACCCGAAGGGGATCGTGGTCGCCCTCTCAAATGAGGACCGCGCCCAGCTCTAAGCTTCCGGGTTGTGTCCCGGGCCTGACGACCCCACTCGGACGGCAGGAGGGACGGACGTGCTGCCAGGCCGCACCTTGCGCCAGGCACACAAGATGGAACGGTTCTGGGCGGTGCGACGATGTGATCGATCGTTGGATGGGCGCGGTGGCCGGCTTGGTCCCATTCACAAACCATCGGGCCGGCCTTTCGGCGTGCCCGATTCCGTTGTATTCCCGCGGAACCAGCTCATGCTTCGAGGAGGCGCTCGTCCGCCCGCCAACAGATTCCGATACCAGGGACTGGCGCCTGGAGCATCGTCTGCGCCCTGATCTGGCTACCACCGGACCATGGGGCCCCATGGCGGTAGCGGCTCCCTCCGGGCCTGTTGTCCGCCAGTCTGGGAACACGCCTCGCTTCAGGCCAGGTTTACCTCCGAATGGCGGTGGCCGAATCGTACCCGGTCGGTTCCGTGAGCGCCGTCGGCAGCGGGGCCGTCGCGTTCCCGCCAGGATGGGGCTCGACACTGGAACCGCCCATGCGGCCTGCGGCTCTTCCAGGAATGGACGCCGATCCCTTCTCCTCGGAAGGCCTGCTGGACGCCGATCGAGCGGAGGGTGCCTCGGCGCGCCCCGGGACGGGCGATCGGGGGCCAAGCCTCGAGCGCTTGGTCTTTCGCACATCGCGATCGGGTTTACGGCGTACAGGCCAGTTTCGCCTTGCCCTCCGCCGAAATCACGTTCGGGCTCAGTACGTCCACCCGGTACCAAGGCTCACCAGCACTGCCGACTTTGAGTGTGTCCGTAAATGTCTTCTTTCCCCCAGAGGCGAAAACGAACAGGGTGGGCCCGATGGCCTGACCTTCGCTCGAATCGGCTTCGTACTTGACCGTGGCCGGGCCGGTTGTAGTGATCGTGAAGGTGACGTTGAACTTGTAGGGAAGCTCGGCGCAAGGAATGTCCTCCTTCTTCGGGTCAAAGGTGACGGTGATCTTGGTCACGATGTTGACCGGAGGAGGTAGTTCCGGGAGTGCGATACCCTGTTCGGCGCCAGCCATCTCTGCCGCTGGCACCCAGCAGTTCTTGCCCTCGCGGCTCGGATTGCCCACCAGCAGCCAGGTCGCTTCAAGATTGCGTCCCGTGGCCAGCACTTCCTGACCCGCCAGGACCTTGCCTTCAACCGTGTATTCGATGCCGGGGCCAAAACGGCAGATTACCTCTCCTGCCAGCGGGGAAACCGAGATCTCCGACACCGAAGGCAAGGGGGACGGGGACGGGGTCGGTGTCGCTACCGTCTCCTGGGTCGGTGCAGGCAGAGTAGGAGCCGCTGGCGCCGGCGTGGTGCTCGGCTGGTAGGTTGGCGGGATGGCAAAGGGCGTCGGCGGCTCATCCGTTGGCGCCGGCAAGCCGGCAGGGAAGTTGCAGCCGGCCAGGATCGCCAACGAGAGGACCGCCCCTGTGCGGCACAGCTTGCGCATCATTCTCCTCCTCGGCCGGGAGCTACAGCTCCGACCGGCCCTCCAGCGCTCGGGCGAGCGTATGGGTGTCGGCGTATTCCAGGTCACCGCCGGATGGCAGGCCGCGTGCCAGGCGGGTCACCCTTACGGGAAGGCCTTGCAGCCGCCGCTTCAAGTATATGGCCGTTGCCTCGCCTTCGAGGGTGGGGTTGGTCGCTACTATCACCTCGTCCACTCCGGCGGATGCCACCCGCTGCACCAGCTCTTCAATCTTCAAGTCCTCCGGGCCCACACCCTCCACCGGGGAGATCACTCCTTGTAGGACATGGTAGCGGCCGCCAAACGCCCCACTGCGCTCGATTGCCAGCACGTCCAGGGGATCCTCCACAACGCACACGACCCGGTCGTTCCGAGCAGGGTCCGAACACAGGCCGCAGGCAGGCGAGCCGGCCTGCATGATGTTGAAGCACAGAGGGCACTCACCGGTCGCTCGGTGGAGCTCGAGCACAGCCTGGCCGAGATCCGCGGCCTCGCTCTCGGGGGCGCGCAGCAGGTGATAGGTCAGGCGTGAGGCGGTCTTGGGGCCGATGCCCGGCAGACGGCCGAGTGCCTCCATCAGGCGTTGGACTGCGCGCGGGATCGTTTCTGCCATTCCGGCTCCGCCGGGCTACAGGCCGCCCAAGCCCCCGGTCAGCGGGCCGAGTCGTCGGGCCGCCAATTGTTGCGACTCACGGATCGCCTGGTTGATCGCCCCGACCATCATGTCCTGCACCAGGTCGGCGTCCTCAGCCTTCAGCACCCCGGGGTCGATCGCCACCTGCCGGCATTCCTGGGTTCCGGTCATGATCAGGCGAACGGCACCGCCACCGACGCTGACCTCGACGGTCTGCTCGGCGAGTTCCTCCCGGGCTTGAGCGATCTCAGCCTGCAAGCGCTGAACCTGGGCCAGCAGGTCCATGGGGTTGGGGGACATGGCAGCCGCCTCCTCTCCGAGCGGGTTGCACTCGCCGCCCGGCCGATGGCCGAGGGCGGGCAGCTCAGGCGTTGCCTTCCGGAGGCAACTGCTTGACGTCCATCACTTGTGCACCCAGGTCGCGGATGGCGGTCGCCACCATTCCCCCCTCCTCAACCGCTGCGGTCGACCGGGGACCTTCTGGCTCGCGGGCCGCCTGCTTGACAACCGGCTCCCGCGCCAGGACACAGCGCACGCCGAAGGGCTCCCCCATGACCTCTTGCAGCGCTTCCTGCACGCAGGCCAGGTTATGCCCTTTTTCCATCTTCTCCCGCAACAGGTCACTGGAGAAGGCCAGAACCACATTCCCCTTCTCGATGCCCAGCGGTTTGCAGGAATTGAGCAAGGCCTGCGCCCGCGGATCCCTGCGGTAGGCTGCTTTGAGAACCTCGCGCCAGCGCTCGAGGAGTGCCGCTTGCGGGGCGGAAGGCGAGACGGGTGTCCCGGCCTCGGTGGAGTGGCTCGATGCCGCCGACGAGGGCGGAGCAGCGTCGGTATCGCTTGACCTGGCAGGCGGCTTGGGCTTCGCGGAGCTGTTGCTCGCCTCCGGCGTCGCTGGGCTCTCCGGCAGCGCCGCCGGACGAGGCCGGGCGGCCTCGATCAGCGCCAACTCCAGCGGCAGGCCTGGCTGCCACGAGCCGCGGCTATCGGCCGCCGCTCGCGAGAAGGCGCGTAGAGCATTCAGCAGGTCCGCCAGCGCCAGGCCTGCCGAGAGGGACTGCATTTCGCGTCCAACCTCTTCCGGCACGTCGACTAGATCCTGGTTGCCAGTCCGGACCAGGAGCAGACCACGCAGGTACTCGACAACCTGGCGCGCCAGCTGGCGTGGATCGGCGCCCGAGTCCAGCGCCTGATTGATCCGCTCCAGGCCAAGACCGATCTCATGCTCGACGATCGATCGCACAATCCCAACGACATACTCGTTGGACGCAGTCCCCATCACTACCCGGGCAAAGTCCAGCGTGACGGTGTCGCCGGTTGAAACCAGTTGGTCCAGCAGCGAGATCGCGTCCCGCAGGCTGCCCGTCGCCTGGCGCGAGATCAACCCCAGCACCCCCGGCTCGACAGACATACCCTGGGCCGCGACCTGGCGTTGCAGGTAGCCTTCGATGGCGGCCACCGGCAGCCGGCGAAATTCATGGCGCTGGCAGCGCGACAGCACGGTGGCCGGGATCTTGTGGACTTCCGTCGTCGCCAGGATGAAGATCGCATGGGGCGGAGGTTCTTCGAGCGTCTTGAGCAGCGCATTGAATGCCGCCGTCGAGAGCATGTGGACTTCATCCACGATGTACACCTTGAAACGGCCGCGGTTGGGGGCGAAGTTGATCCGATCGCGCAGATCGCGCACATCCTCGACGCTTGTGTTTGAAGCGGCATCGATCTCAATCAGGTCGAGGAATCGTCCTTCGTTGACGGCCAGGCAGTTCTCGCAGGCGTTGCATGGACGATCGGCGGTGGACGGCGCCTGGCAGTTGACGGCCTTGGCCAGCACCCGCGCCAGAGTCGTCTTGCCGGTGCCGCGCGGGCCGGCAAACAGGAAGGCATGACCCACCCGCTCTGCCCGGACGGCATTGCGCAGGGTGCGGACAACATGCTCCTGTCCAACGACCTCTTCCCAGTTTTTCGGACGCCATTGCCGATAGAGGGCTTGTTCCATCACGACCCCGAAGGCGGGGCGCAGTGTATCAGACGCCCAGATGCGGCGCAAGCCGCGGGCGATTCGGGGCCCACTGCAGACCAGGTCGCCGCACAGGCTGCAGGCTGGTCTGCCGGGCGCGCACGCACATGCACGGATCGCGTCCGCAAACGTCAAACCCCAGCCGAGGATCTCTCATGCTTCGCAGGCTTGTTCGCACTCCCCTTGGGGGTTGTCCTGCGCCTTCACGGCTCTCAAGGCGTATCCCCGCCCGCGGCCTAGACCGCCTTCGGGCTCCCGGCCCAGCAACAAGCGTAGGAGTTGCCACGCCCTGTGAGGTGCCCTCAGGTTGTGCTGATCGATCCTTCGGTTGATCCCGGGCGACCTTCCGGGCGGCGAAGGCGAAACGGCCTCGCCTCTGCCGGGCGCGATCCTCGCCTGGGTCGCAGACTCGGAGGAACAAGGGCCGCGCCGCCCGCCGATCGCCGATTGCGCGCCGAGGCTCGAGCTAGATTGGGAGCAGCCCGCGTTCTTCGGCAGCTGCAGGCCAGGGTCCCAGCTCCCCGAGAACATGCGATGCGGCTGCGGTCTTCCCTCGCCCGGCAGGTTGCCGAACGCGCCGGATTCGCATGCGGCCTCGACGTAGCGATCAGCCAGGATTTCGGCCGAGCGCATTCCTGGGGTAGCTCGAGCGCGTGCCCGCCGCGGCGGGCGCCAGCCCCGGGCGGGGGCTCATGGGATGGCGAACGTTGATTGGACGTTGCCGTCGGCGTCTCGCAGGGTCATGATCTTGCCGGAAACCAGCACGGGCTCCGTCATCCCCCAATACAGATCGATCACGGTGTCGGTTCCCGGGCGCGTATTCACACTGACCGCGCCATTGTGGAGCGTGAAACCGGGAAAGACGTACACATGGTTGCGGCCATCATCTAGGGTCCACCCTGCCATGCGCGCCACCCCGCCGGTGTTCAGCAGGCGGATCGCTTCGTCGTCCAAGTTGCCCGCGCCGTCCACGCCGCGGATCTCGACCCGCGGCGCCTGCGAGTCAGACAGCGGCGTCACCGTCGGCAGCGCCGTCACCTGCGGCTCAGGGGTGTCGGTCGGGGCACGGCCGCTCTTGGGTGTCGGCACGATCAGAACCTGGCCGACGTCCAGGTCGTCCGGATTGCCCAGCTTGTTGAGCTTCATCAACACGTCTCCGGATACGCCGAGCGTCTGGGCGATGGTCATCAGCGTGTCACCGGACTGCACAATGTAGGTAATCGGGGTCGGGGTCGGCGCCAGGGTTTCGCTGGGGGTCGGGACGACACTTGCCAGCCGCTGGGCGACCGCCAGGGTCGGGAGAACGGTGGTTGTCGACGCCGGGCGCGGCCGCCCCCAAAGGCTGAGAATCAACAATGTCGTGGCGGCCGAGACCACGACATTGAGTGCCAGGAACCCCCAGTATTGCCGCCAAGTCGCTCTGCGCACGCTGCCCACAGCGGCGGATCATAGCACAGGATGATGGTCGCCGACACCGATGTTCGCTGCCTCGGTCACGGTCTTCCATTGACGGCAGGTCAGGCCTCTGGTATCACTCACCCATGCCCTACCTGGTTGACGGCCACAATCTGATCGGCGCCATGCCTGGGCACAGATTGGCCGATCCCGATGACGAAGCCATGATGATCACCCGGCTGCGTGGCTTCTGCGCCGCCTCGGGAAAAGCCGTCACGGTGTACTTCGACCGGGGTGCGCCCGGCCTGCCGGATCCGCCCCAGGCGGGACGCCTGCTGGTCCGATTCGTTCCCGGATCTTCGAGCGCCGACCGCGCAATCCGGGCCCATCTCCAGCGACTGCGGGGGGAGGCTCGCAATTGGACGGTGGTGTCCGCGGATCGGGAGGTGATGGCCGCCGCCCGCCAGGCGGGCGCCCAGGCCCTGTCCAGCGCCGACTTCCTGCGGCGGCTGGGTCAGGCCTCCCTGCCGACGGCCGGAGCCGAGAAGCCCGAATCCCCGCTCTCCGAGATGGAAAACGCCCAGCTCCTGCGGGAATTTGAAGCTGCCCGGCGCAGAAAGGCGGCGAGACGTGCTTAGCATATGTTAACCCATTGGGATAAGCATTGTGCTAATATCAGGTCGCGGGCCCATGGCATTGTATTGGTATCGGGCGCCGCGTGAGGGGGACGTAACCTGCCGGACGCGTGCCCCCCTGCACAGACGGCAGGGCCCCCGAACAATCAAGGACCGCCGGATGTCCCCCCACATCCGGCGGTTCGCTTTGTGTAAGACAGCCCGGGCTGGCGTTATTCCGTCGCAGTCAATACTCCGGCGCTCAGGGCGACCACCAGGATCCAGATCAGATCCGAGAGCATCAGGTGGAACACCTGCAGGCCCAGCGGCGCCAGCAGCACAACGTTTGCGGCGCCTGCACCCAGCTGCGCGGCGAGCAGCGCCCACAGCGTCGCCGCGCCCCGGCGGCGCGTTGAATCGGGCGCCCGCTCCTTCAAAGTCAGGGCATAGTACGCCGTGATCATGCTGGACAGGACAGCCACCAACGGGTGGATCAGGCGCATGCGCACCAGCGGGTGCGAAGCTGGCGCTAGCTCCTGGGCGATGCCGGCTGTCAGCGAGGCCGGACGGAACAAGGTATCACCCAGAGCCGTGACGGCGCCGCTCATGCCCACCACGAGCAGACACACCAGCGTCAGCGAACCGAGCAGCACCAGCCGCCGCTCGCCGCGCCATACGGCAGAGCGTTGCGTATCGCCGAGGGTCGCTGTCAGCGTGAGCGCCGCCAGCAGCAAGTACGTATTGGCGAAATGCAGCGGCCCGTCAAGCGCCCGAGCCATCGAAGTGTCGCCCGCCACAAGCCCGAACACGACCAAGCCGGCGCTCGATGCCGGCCTCGAGCAACAGGAAGACACCCGCCGCGGCTGCCGTCCGGCGGACGAGGTGCCGGCTTGGGCACAGGCGCCACGCAAACGCGATCAGCGCCACGACAGAGATCAGCGCCAGGCCGCTCGAAACGCGGTGGGTGAACTCGATCGCAGTCGAGGCTTCAGGCGCCCGCGGCCCAACCTCCCCGTTGCACAGCGGTCAGTGCCTGCCGCATCCTGCGCCCGAACCCGAGGCGCGGACCACTGCCCCCCACAGGATGACGCCGATATTCAGGGCCACAGTGATCCATGCGTAGCGAACGAATCGCTAGATCGTCACTGACCCGTCCTACTCATCCATGATGGGCTCGCGGTCGAAGCCGAGGCCTGCACGCCACGCCGGCCTGGCGTGATTCCCCGACAGGCCGACATCCTTCGCCCGTGGTCACGGGGAGCGAGCGACCTCATCGCCTCGACCGCGCATGGGCCCGGCAGGATTTGAACCTGCG
>JALHUE010000238.1 GCA_022866145.1 Anaerolineales bacterium
ACCAACCGCAACCCCTGCGCCTCCCTTCGATGGCGCGGCCTACGACCTCTCGCAGGTGATGAACCCCAGCCTGGGGCAGATGCAGCCGGTCCTTGCGGGAACGCAGATCGACCTGCGCCTGTATCCGAACCTGACCTTCGAGGGTTCGTCCGGCTGCAACACCTACCGCGGCGAGTACCAGCTGCAAGGAAGCGCGATCCGGCTGAGCGTCGGACCGGTCACTCAACTGTTCTGTGCTGCGGCCGGCGTGATGGAGCAGGAGGCGGCCTACCTCGCCTGGTTGGGGAGTGCTTCTCAGTATCGGTACGAGAGCCCCAGCCTGTACCTGCTGGCGCCCGGTGAGACGCAAGATCAGGTCGTGCTGGAGTATGCCCGCCGCTGAACCTGACAGAGTCCCTCTACCCCTTCCACGCCGCGGCCAGATGCGGTAGGATGGCGCTTCCATGCCCGTAGGGTCGCACAAACCCGCGGACAGGAGGGAGAGGGACCCATGCCTGGAACAGGCAATCGGACGTGGATGGGATTGGGGCTTGCGGCCCTGGCGATAGCCTCGGCCTGCAGCCTGATCCCACTCGCTTCCCAGTCGAATGAAACCTCGGTCGCCGCGACCAACCCCGCGCCGACCGCGGGGCCGGTCGACACTGCCGAGGTCTGCCCAACACCGGACGCCGATACGACCCTGTACCTCAGCCGCGAGAACGGATTCTGCATGCTGGTCCCCTTTGGCATTGAGATCAGAGCCGACCCGCTCCGCCCGGATGAGATGATCTTCCTGCAAGGCCTGAGGGAGACAGCCGGGCCCAAGCAGCAGGAGACGGCGGCCGTCTGGATGCAGGTCGCCCAGAACGGGCCGGCAGATGGACTGGACAGCGCCGGCTACGCCCAGAAGTGGTCTGAGTTCTACGGGGTTTCGGACGTCTTTGGCCCGCCGGATCCGCCGGTCGAGCCCGAGGTGGCCACCCTAGGGGGCTTGCCGGCGACCGTTCTGAAGAACCTCCCCGGCATGATCCGCATGCAGAGCGCCTTCGTCGTGGCCGATGGCGTCAAGTACCAGCTGACGCTGGCACCGCAACCGGGGGACGTCCCGGAGCGGGACGCCGCGGCGCAATCGCTCTGGGACACCGTGACGGGCTCGATCGCCTTCTTCCCCCGCGAGAACCCGTCACCAGACGTCCGTGCGGAGCAGGTCTGCCCGGAGGCCGTGGAGGGCACGTTCGCCTACCGCAGCGATCGGCTGGGTGTATGCACGCTGCTTCCGGCGGACTTCGAGCCCCACCCGGAGATTCCTGAGGTCTTCGTCGGTGGGCCGGTCGTCGGCCAGGATCCGGACTTCGGGGAGGTTCGCACAACGCTGGCCTTCGGGACCTTCGGGTATACGGAGGCGGCAACGCCGGCTGACTTCCTCAGCGAACGGATGCAGTTCATCGAGCCCGGCTCGCTGGAGGCAGCGACGTTGGGGGGACATCCCGCCGCCACCTACATCGACACCAACGGCGCCTGGCCTTCACGCCAGGCGGTCATCCTGGTCGACGGTGACGTATACACACTCATGGTTCAGCCGTGGGATGTGGTGCGTTTCCCGGACGGAATGCCGGTCGCCGAGCGGGCCTGGCAGACGGTCACCGACAACCTGGCGTTCTTCGATCCATGGCGCTAGTACCCCAAGGCGCTTGGAGCTCGAAGTGCCGACGAACAGACGCCCAGCGCTTGCGCTGGGCGTCTGTGAGTGCCTTTGACACCGGAGGGTGAGCCGTCGCTCCGGTCGGCGAGTTGGAGAGCGGTGAACGACAGTCCGGTGGTCCCTACGGCCCGGTGGACCCTTACGGCCCTGTGTAGCCGGGGACCTGCTTGCGCTTGTACACGCTGGCTGAGTAGGCGGTGATGTCGGCGAACACACCCAGGCCGAGCCAGATCCAGTCAAAACCGCTCAGCGGGAAGACGATCACGTACATCAACACCGTCCATGGGATGAAGACCAAA
>JALHUE010000239.1 GCA_022866145.1 Anaerolineales bacterium
ACGGCGTGGACGTTCGGTTGGGTCATCGTGCCTCTCCTGAGGAACCCGGCCGCGGGTGGATCAGCCCGCGGCCCGGCGTCTTCCCACAGCCGATGATGCCATGCTGTGAGAACGATTGCACACATCAAGATTAGCATAGCGCCGAGGGGAAGTCAACCATAGCCGCCGACGCATGGGGGCTGCCCCGCGTGGCCTAACCCGATCCAGTTGCGCAGATTTCGTGAGCCGAGGGCTCTTTGGGACTGCCACCGAATCGTCCGCCAAGCGGGCGCGTTGACTCGGATTCCCCACCGTGCTATCATGGTCGCGCCCGGCTAAACCGCAATCGTTTGCAGACGTGTGGGCGCCCAAGCCGGCGACCGGGCGTCGGCCTTGAAGAAGGGTCCCGATGCGTGATCGCACCTCGGAGCCGTGGGCGAGGGTGAGCTCCCATCCACCTTCGGCGTTGGAGGAGGGTCTCCCATGCACCCCCAGAACCTGGAGCGCTTCGCTGATCTCCTCAGGTCGCACGGCCTGGCCGCCGCCCTGCTGGCCGACCCCGCCACCATCACATGGCTCACGGGCTATGCTCCACCGATTGAGACCGGGCCGAGCCCCTTCGAGGGCTCGGCCGTTCTCGCTTGGTGGCATGCCGGCGAGCTGCACCTGATCGTCTCCGACATGGAGGCAGCCGCAGCCCAAGAAGCGGCGCCATCCGCGGTTCACTCCTACCTTTCCTACACGATCGAGGCGCCGTTGGCCGGGGCAGCAAACCAGGCGCAAGCCCTGCACGACGTGCTGAATGTCGCTGCGCCCAAGGGAGACAAGGTGGGGGTCGAGTGGCAGTGCCTCACCGCCCCCCTTGTCGATGTGTTGCGCCACGCTCTGGCGGCTGCCGACTTCGTGCCTTTGGACGGCGCCTTCGCCGGCCTGCGGGCGATCAAGACGGCCGAGGAAATAGCCAAGGTCCGCGCCGCCCTGCGTCTGTGTGATGCCGCCCAGAGCTTCATGCAGCAGGCGCTGCAGCCGGGCAAGACCGAGCTGGATTTGTGGGCCGCCACCCGCGCCCACGTCGAAGGCCTGGCCGGCGGACGCTTGCCAATCCTGGCCGACCTAGTCGCCGGAACGCGCACGGCCGATATCGGCGGACCACCGTCGGCGTATCGTCTGCAGCCAGGTGACCCGCTGATCCTCGACTTCGTCCCGCGGCTTCAGGGATACTGGGGCGACAATGCGGCCACGTTCTTCGCCGGCAGTCCCTCGGCGGAGCTTGACAAGGCCTACCGCGTCGTGCGCCGGTCGCTGCAGCGCGGCGTCGAGGCGGCTCGGCCGGGGGTCCCCGCCCGTGATCTCGATGCTCTTCTGCGCCAGGCGGTGCTGGCGGAGGGGTACGAGCCCTACCCGCATCATTCTGGGCACGGCATTGGCGCCGCCTACCATGAAGAGCCGCGCATCGTCCCCTACAACAGCCTGAAGCTGGAGCCGGGGATGGTCGTGGCGCTCGAGCCCGGTGTCTACCTCCCCGGCGTCGGCGGTGTGCGTCTGGAAGACGTCGTCTTGATCACCGTCGACGGCAATGAGGTCCTGACGACGCACCTGACCTGATTGGGTGCCACCACGAGCCTGACTGGATGGAGCTGAAAGCATGACGGACAGAAAGAAGGTCATTGTGACCGGAGCCTCCTCGGGCATCGGCCGGGCTACTGCCGAGCGCTTCGCCCGCGAGGGCTGGGACGTGTGTGTCACGTCGCGCCGGGAGGACCGGCTGCGAGCATTGGTTGACCGCCTGCCGGCCGGGAAGCACCTGATCGTCGCAGGGGACTACAGCGACCCGCACACGGCTGAGGCTATCGCCGACGAGGCACGCCGGGAATGGGGCGTGGTCGACGCGCTGGCCAACTGCGCCGGCGTGTACTTCGGCGCCCCGATCATCGACTCGACTCTCGAGGACTGGCGCAAGGCGTTCGACATCATGATCGACGGCGCCCTGTATCTCACCCGGGCCGCGGTCTCCCTGATGACGCGCGGCGGCCGGATCATCCATGTCACCTCGATCCATCACGAGCGGGCGGAAGCGGGGAGCAGCAGTTACTCGATGGCCAAGGCCGCTCTCAATCAGTACTGCAGGGCGTTGGCCCTTGAGCTGGCCCCCAAGGGCATCCTGGTGAACGCGCTCGCACCGGGCTTCATCAACACCGAGATGAGCGTGGTCAATGGCGTCAATGAGCTGGAGAGCGACTGGTTCAAGAAGAATTACGTCGACGGCCATCACCTGCCCCTGAGACGTCCCGGCCAGCCCGAGGAGGTGGCCGGGGTGATCTACTTCCTCGCCGGCCCCGACGCCAGCTACCTGACCGGGCAGGTGATCCCGGTCGATGGCGGGCTCACGATCACGTTCTAGTTTCACCGCGAACACGCCCGGAGCGGGCCCAGCGCCGGGAGACACGCAAGGCTCGATTACTGTGAAGGCAGCGAGCCAGCCCTGGGTGCCAGGAAGGGGAGCATGCTGCGAGAGGATGTAATCCAGGGTCACGAGGCGCTCTGGCTAGAGAACGGCCGCGTGCGTGTCGCCGTGCTGCCGCACAAGGGCGCGGATATCTACGCCTTCACCCACGTGCCGTCAGGTACCGAGTTCCTGATGCGCACGCCCGCCGGTCTGCAGCCGCCCGGCGCTTCGCCGCCCGAGGATTTCCTCGAGAACTACGAGGGCGCCTGGCAGGAGCTCTTCCCTAACCACAACGACGCCTGCAACTACCGCGGCCGCCCGGTGCCATTCCATGGCGAGGTGGCCCTGCTCTCCTGGGCGTTTGCTGTCGTGGCGGACGACGCGCAGGCGACAACACTCCGCTTGTCTGTCGGTTGCCGCCAGACGCCCTTCCGGCTGACCCGATGGATGCGCCTGCCGAGCGAGGGGACCACGCTTGAGCTCAAGTCGACGGTGGAGAACCTCTCGGCCAACGCCGAGCACCTCGTCTGGGGGCATCACCTCGTACTGGGCGGGGATTTCCTGATGAACGGGTGCCGGCTGGAAATCCCCGCGGGCCGGCTGACCACTCCCGAGGTACTGTTCGAGCCGGCCACGGCTGTGCTGGCGCCCGGCCAGGACGAGCCCTGGCCGATGGCCCGGGGACGCCGTCCAGGGGAGAGGATCGACCTGCGTGCCATCCCCGGCCCGCAAGCGCACTCGCACGATGACGCCTGCCTGACCGGTCTGGCCGAGGGCCGCTGGACGGTAGTCAACCCACGTCTGGGCTTGGGCTTCCGGTTGGAGTGGGATGCGGCGGTCTTCCCCTGGGTTCAGATGTGGCAGCCGTACGGCGGGGCGGATTTGCCGCCCCTCACGGGCATCTACGGCCTGGGGCTTGAGCCCTGGGTGTCGCGCTTTCCCCTGGCGCAAGCCATCGAGTCCGGGCAGGCGCGGTGCATCGGTCCTGGCGAAACGCTCACGACCCAGGTGCGCGCCAGCGTCCTTGAGACGGTCTGATCCCGCGCTCTCCGGCCGCGGCTGGAGCAGGATGGATGGCTTTGGCCCCGGCGAACCCGTCGCGCCAGACCTCGCACGTCGAAGGGCTACCCCGGGTCGCGATAGGGCTTGCGGGCTGCGATCCTGAGCGTGCTCGTTTCGGACTGACGGGAACGGGTCGGGGAAGGTCTCAATCTCGACCCCGGGTCGTGCTAGCCGGTACTCTCCGCCGCGTCGATGGCGCGCCGCTGGAAGGCGATGGCCATGCGTTCGAGCTCGGCTGCCTGCTCGGGCGTGACCAGGGCGGGGTGATGCTGGTCGAGGAGCTGACGGGCCATCCGATTGGCGCGTTGGCGCATATCCCGCCCACCGTGGACCTCCTGCCACTCATCCCAGACCAGACGCGTCGACAATTGAGGCTGCCACTGGAAGCTGCGCAAGTGGCGCACGGTATACGGCTCGGTGAGGAAGTTGCCGCCCGGCCCGACAGTGCGCAGCTGATCGAGACCGATCGTCTCCGGGGTCACCTCGAACCCTTCCGCCAGGCGGAAGGCGGCGGCCAGGATCTCGTTGTCGATGACCGCCTGCTCATAGCTGGCAGTCAGCAACTGGTCGATCATCCCAAAGGCCAGGTGGATGAAGTTGACGCCTGCCAGCGCCATCGGCGCCGCCTGAAGCATGCGTTCATAGCCCGCCTGTGCGTCGGGCAAGCAGGCGTCCAGACCGCTCCCGCCCTGGAAGGGGAGGCCGTAGGCGTGGGCAAGCTGCGCCGTGGCGCAGTGGGCCAGGACAGCCTCTGGCGAAGCGCCGACATAGCTGCCCTTGTGCATGTTCATGCTGCCCGAGGCGGTGGCGAGCACACACGGATGGCCGGGGTGCAGCAGCTGCACCAGGACCAGGCCCGCAAGCGCGCTGGCGGTGTGTTCAACGACGGAACCGGCAACGCTCAGCGGCGCCGTCGCGCCCATCATGTTCGTCGGCTCGAGCCACAGCGGAATGCCATGCTCGGCGCAAGCCATCATCTCCTGCACCGGCTCCTTCCCGTGGACGAGCGGGCTGATGAAACAGACCACCAGGCTGAAGCGCGGAGTGGCGCGGACGGCCCGCGTGCTTCCCTGCAGGACGGCGGCCATCTCCACCTGGTCAGCAATGCTGCTCCCCCCGGCACCCTGCGAGTAGTAATGCTTGGTTGTGTTGGGCAGGATGGTGGCAAACAACCGGCGGTCAAAGCCCACCTGCGGAAGGTCATGGGGGACAACCATGGCGTGCATGATGTGCGCCTGGGGGAGGGCATCGATCAGGCGCGTCAGATCGGCCAGATCTCGCTGGCTGGCCGGCCGGCGGTGGCCGTCGAGGTCGAGGACATGCAACGCCGAAGAGCCGGCGACCGTGTACACGTCGTCGAGGGTGACCCGGACGTCGTGCTCCGGGATAGGCGCGTGCAGGGTGAACTCGCGCGGGGCGGCGTCCAGGCCGCGCTGCAAGATGTCGGAGGGAATGCGCACAATGTGGCGATCGCGATCGATCGTGCAGCCGGCGCCAGCGTAGACCTCCCAGGCCGGTGGATGGTCGACCTGTACGCCGACGTCGGCCAAGACGGTTCGGACGGCCTGGTCGAGGGCGCCCAGTTGTGAGCCATCCAGGAACCGAAGTCGCCCGCTCTTCAAGCTCCGAAATGGCATGCCTTCCTCCTGGGCCTCGAGGGATCATCGGCCGCATCACGTGCGCTCACGACCGGGCTTGCCTTGCCGTGGCGCCCGGTCCGCGGTCGCCGGTCGGCCTTGGGCTATTATGCGGACGGAGTCAGGGGGTGTCAACCGACGGCGCCGGCAGCGCGCCCTGCTCAGACGGATGGGCTGCGCGGTCGTGCCAATCCGCCCTTCAGGCTGGGTCCCGCGAAGGTCCCTTGGCGTGTGCAGCCTGCGGGGCAGAGACGGACTCTGCCTGCTTGCCGCCCGCCTCAAGAGAGCGCTCGGCGGCCAGATGCGTGAATGGTGAGCGGTCCCGCCGAACAGAGGTCGGAGCGACCGAGCCCATCCAGACAAGGACCTCCGTCCTCACGGGCACCTCCCAGCCGAGGGGCGAGGGCATCTGGCGAGGAACGCGGGCTGGGCGCAAAGCTCGAGCGAGGCGCCGGCGGGAGGTGGAGCGCTTGACATGCCGGCCAACCCCATGCTAGAATAGTGGAAACGTTTACAGATTGATTGTGTCCATGAAGCCTGTGTAGGTCGCGCTCCTTCCGTGCGCAGTCTGGAAGGCCGCGCGGACATGCCGGGGGCACGTGAACGGGCAGCAAGTCTTGTCTTCTTCCCGTTCGCAGGGCTGACGGGTTGCGATTGCCGGCCGCAGTCGGCGGCCGGTCAGCCGTTCAGCCGAAAGCATGCATTTGCGATCAAGGAGGTGCCCAGCACCAGCGACTGCCACCTGAGTAAGGCCCGGGAAAGCATCCTTGTGATAGGCAGAGTTGAGAGGAGAATCGCCCATGCGTACGACCATGCGAGTGCTTTCACTTCTGGCCCTCCTGGCGTTGCTCGTACCGGCCTGCGGTGCTCCGGCGACCGAAGCGCCTGCTGAAGCGCCCGCCGAAGCGCCTGCCGAAGCGCCCGCCGAAGCGCCTGCCGAGGCCGAGCCAATCAAGCTGACCATCTGGTGGTGGGGCGAACAGGAAGCGCCCGGTGCGCAGGCCTGGCTGGATGAGACCTTGGCCCTGTACAGCGAGGCAAACCCCAACGTCACTTTCGAGGCTGTGCTCCAGTCGACCGATACGCTAATCCCTGCCTTCCAGTCGGCCGCCGCGGCCAAGGAAGGGCCGGACATCCAGTACTTCTGGGGCGGGGTGTGGACGATCGAGAACGCCTGGACCGACGCGATCATCCCGGTGGATGATCTGATCCCGGCCGAGGAGTGGGACCATTACCTCAACGTTTTCGAGCGGCAGTACGACGGCAAGACATGGGGAGTGCCGTGGTACCTGTCCGGGAACCCGGTCGTCTTCAACCCCGAGCTCTTCACTCAGGCCGGCCTGGATCCGAATGCTCCCCCGGCCACGTGGGATGAGTTGCTCGTCGCTTGCGACAAGCTGCGTGCAGTAGACGTCATCCCGATCGCCGGCGGCGTGAAGGATGGCTGGTTCGGCGGCTGGCTGTTCTCGATCCTCGCCCGCCAACCTCACGACAGCGAGAAGGCCTTTATGGAGGCTTCCGTCGGCCAGGCGTCCTACACCGAACCGAAGTTCACCGAGTGGTGGGGCCGTTTGGGGGAACTCAAGGACCGCGGCTGCTGGAACGAGGACATCGGCTCGCTGGATTACCAGCAGGGCCAGGACTTGTTCGTCACCGGCAAAGCGGCCATGCTGTTCGGCAATGACACCTTCCTGGCTGGATGGGCGCAGACGATGGGTTGGGACAAGATCGGCCTGATGCTCACGCCGCAGTACAGCGACGGGGCGCTGGCCGACGATTACATCGTCACCGCCCAGGGCTGGGGCATCACCTCGTGGTCGGAGCACCCGCAGGAAGCCGCCGACTTCCTGGTCTTCATGCACACGCCCGATCGGGTGAACGCTTGGTTCAAGGCGACAGGCGTGCTGCCGGCCGATGACCGACTGGACACCAGCCTGATCACACAGCCGCAGCTCCAGCAGGTCTACGAGTGGGACACCACTCGCGGCGGACCCAACCTGGAGAACTTCATTCCCAGCATGATGGACGAGCAGGCGAACTTCGCCGGCGTCCAGCTGCTCTTTGCCGGGGATGCCACGCCGGAGGAGCTTGGCCAACTGACCGAGGATGTGAACGCCAAGTGGCGCGAGCAAAATCCGGACGCGGCCGCCAACTTCGAGAAGTGGATCGAGTAGCCTTCAGGGCGGATTAGCTGGAGAGGGGAGGGTGGACCCTCCCCTCTCCGCGTATCGCGGCCGATGCAGTATCGCAAGCACGAGCCCTGGTTGTATCTGGCGCCCGCGCTCGTCATGTTGCTGGCCGTGTTCGGATATCCTTTCGTCCGTCTGGTCATCCTGAGCCTCCAGCGAACCCAGGCAGGCGTCCCGGCCTTCGTCGGGCTGACGAACTACCAGCTGCTGTTTCGGGATGATGTCTTCCTACAGGCGGTGCGCAACAACCTGAAGCTGCTGCTCACCGTCCCGGTGACGGTTGGGCTGGCGCTGGTGCTTGCGGTCTTTCTGTTTGAGCGCATCATGGGATGGCGCCTGTATCGCATGACGCTTTTCCTGCCCTACCTGCTGCCGATCACTGCCGTCGGGCTGGTCTTCTCCTACATCTTTCAGCTAAGCGGCGTGCTCAACGACTTGCTCGAGGCCATTGGGGCGGGGGTGTTGGCCCAGGACTGGCTGGGGAGCACAACGCTGGCGCTTCCGACAGTGATGTTCGTCATCATCTGGAAGGAGGTCGGCTTCGGCGTCGTGCTCTTCCTGGCGCGGCTGATGTCGGTCGAGGAGGAGCTGTTTGACGCTGCGCGCGTCGACGGCGCCAACTGGTGGCAGCTGCAGCGACATGTCACCATCCCGCAGCTTGCGACGGTGATCGAATTCTTCACCGTGATATCGATCATCACCGTGCTGTCGTGGGTCTTCGGCTATGTGTTCGTCATGACCGGCGGCGGGCCGGGGAACGCCACCATGGTCACGGAACTGTATGTCTACCTGATGGGCTTCCGCTACAACCAGATGAATATGGCCTCGGCGGTCTCCGTCCTGCTCCTGCTGGTGACGGGCGTCTTCATCTTCCTTGAACTCCGGTTGCGCGAGCGCAGCGACCTGGGGCTGACATCATGAGGTCGGCACGCCGGCGGGCGCAGGCTCTCTCGGGCAGCCTGCTCCGGCAGCTGGTGGTCATCTTCTTTACGGTGCTGGCCTTGTTCCCGCTGTACTTCATGCTGGTGTCCTCGCTGAAGAGCAAGGCGGACTACCTGGAGAACAAGTTCAACCTGCCGCCTCATCCGATCATTGACAATTTCCTGACCGCCTTCGCCGGCGAGAAGTTCCTCATCCGGTTCGCCAACAGCACCATCCTGACCGTGGGCTCGGTGGCCCTCTCCCTGTTGATCGCCTGCCTGGCGGCATACGCCTTCGCCCGAATGCAGTTCCCCGGTAAGCGCACGCTTTTCAACCTGATGCTGTCGCTGATGGTCATCCCGCCGGTGGTCATGGTGGTCCCACTGTTTGTGACCATGGTGCGCTTGGGGTTGGTTAACACCTACCAGGGCGCCATCCTGATCTACATTGGTCTTCTGCTGCCCTTCTCGGTCTACATGATGACCAACTTCTTTCAGACCATCCCGCGGGAGATCGTGGAGGCGGCGCGCATCGATGGTTGCTCCAGCTTCGGGGTCTTCACCCGCATTCTGATGCCGTTGTCGGCGCCGGCGGTGATCACCCTGACCGTGGTCAACTCCCTGTGGGTCTGGAATGAGCTGCTGATCGCCCTGATCTTCCTGCAGCGGGACGAGATGAAGACACTGATGGTCGGCATCGCCTCGATGCGCTCGCGGATCTACGTCGACATCCCGGCCACAATGGCCGGACTGCTGGTGGCGACGATCCCGATCGTGGTGCTGTACCTGTTTGGCCAGCGGTACTTCATCCGCGGCCTGATCGGCGGAGCGGTCAAGTAACCGCTACTGTTGCGGCCGCCTTTGGCTGGGGACCGAGCACGCCGGGCCGGGCGATCATACCCAGCCCGGATCCGACAAGGCCGCGCAGCGCATGGCGTCTCGGGGCGAGAGCCAGTGCCATCGCTGCCGGCGGCGTCCCCCAGGTAGCGTTTCCGCCGGAGCCCCGCCAAGGTTGGAGAGCGCCGAGATGACACAGCCCGCACGCCTGTCTATCCGGGAGCGCGTGCTGGCCGTGCTCGACGGTCGTCCGCCCGACCGCCTGCCCTTCCTCGATCGCCTGGAAGCCTGGCATGCGACCCACCTGCGGGCAGGAACCTTGCCGCAGCGCTTTGAGGAACTGTCGCTCACCGAGGTCCATCGCGCCGTGGGGATCGGCCAGCAGCGGTTCGTCGTCCCCTATGCCTTGCGACTACGCGGGGTCGAGGTTCTCTCCACCTTCAGCGGCGAACCGCACGCCCGGCACACGGACCCGGTCATATTCGAGTTCCCCGGGATGTGGGACCTGGTCCCGACGGACAGGCCGGGCGTCACCGTGACCGAACTGCGCACGCCCGTGGGTAAGCTCCGCCTGAGCCAGGAGCTCCTGCCCGAGGGGGTCGCCAGCGGCACGGCTCCCTACCTGAAAGAGCACCTGATCAAGGAGCCGGCCGACTATGCTACGGCGAGTTGGATCGTCGAGCACGCCGAATTCATCCCGTGCTACGACCGCGTGGCGACTGAGGAAGCCATCATCGGCGGCGATGGCTACGTCGTCCCGCTGCTTCACCGCATACCCTTCCAACAGATACTGCTGGAGTACCTGGGTGAGGCCCCGCTGTTCTACGCCTTGCACGACGACCGTTCCGCCGTCGAGCGCCTGCTCGGCGTGCTGGACGAACAGCTGCAGGAGATTCTGGCCCGGCTGGCGGATTTCTCCGTGCGCTACGTCGAGTTCCCTGACAACTTGCACGGCCCGATGACCAACCCGAAGCTGTTCCAGCGCTACTGCCTGGATCCGTATCAGCGTTACTGCGAGACCCTGCACCGGCAGGGAAAGCGGGTGGGGAGCCACACCGACGGCGACGTCAAACCCCTGCTGGGGCTGGTGCGCGAGTCGGGCCTTGACGTGTGCGAGTCCGTGTCTCCGTTCCCGCTGACCTCGATCACCTTCGACGAGGTTTGGGAGGCCTGGCGCGGCGGGCCGCTGATTTGGGGCGGGATTCCCTCCCCCATCCTCGAGGCGCGCACGCCCTCCGCCGAGTTCGAGGCCTGGATCGATCACCTGCTAGAACGCATCGGCGGCGCCCCAATCATCCTCGGTGTGGGGGACATGGTGATGGGCAACAGCCTCATCGAGCGCGTCGAGGCGATTGCAGAGCGGGTAGAGCTGCACGTGCCGTAGCGCCATGAAGGCAGGGGATTGCCCGCTCCCGGCCAGAGGGGTCCTCGCCCGGCGCGTAGCCCGATGAGCTCCCGATCTGCGAGGGCCAGGCCCCCGGCGGGTAGTCGCTCACCTCCGTGCGGACTGCTTCTCGGCCCAGGCGACCGCCCGCTTCAGCGCCTCGTCCAACGCCTTGTCGGCGGACGGGGGAAGCGTTGCGGGGCCGGCCTTGCTCAGGATCTCGACCACCCGCTCGTGGGCGACCTCGTGTGCCATCTTCGCCCCGGCGGCGACCCACTCGTCGATGCTCTGCCGCTTGAACAACTTGGGGAAGTACATCTCCCGGCGGAAGTGCCGGACCGTGTGGTCGTGCTGCAGAAAGCTGCCGCCGAACCCGACCTCACGGATGACGTCCAGGGCGAGCGTGTCGTCGTTGACGGCGATCCCATCCAGGACCCGCCGGATGGAGCTGACGATCTCGTCGCAGATGACCGCCATCTCCTGGGATCCGTACATCCCGAAGGCCAGCGTCCCCAGGCTCTGGGAGAGCGTCATCCCCGCCAGTCCGTTCAGCAGCATCTCCATGGCGGCCTCGGATGCGGCTTCGGCGTCGGGGAACTTGGCTTCCACGCCTCCGCCCAGGCCGTAGATCGGGATGCGGTAGCGATGGGCCATCTGAATGACGGCCAGCTTGCCCAGGTTCTGCTCCGGGCTTCCGTAGGTCACCTGCGTCGTGCGCATGTCGAACACATCGGTGTCGGGCTTGAGCACGACCGGAGCTCCCGGACGGATCAGCTGGGTCAAAACGACCCCGAAGAGGACCTCGGCCATTGTCAGCACAGTCGTGCCGGCGACCGTTGCCGGCGCCGTGGCACCCATCAGCGGTCCGGGCGAGTACAGCACCGGGACGCCGGCTTGCACGACGTCGATGAGCCCCTCGTTCATGATGGCGATCTTCAAGGGCGAGACCGGCGTGACAATGCCCAGCACGCTGGGGGACGTGCGCAAGGCCTCTTCGCCGCCTGAGGCGGCAGCAGCCATCTCCAGCAGGTGCTGGGTGAACGGCCGCTCGAGGATGTTGATCACCGTGGGCTTGCTGGTGTTGCGGAAGATGGCGTCGAAATCATGGAAGAAGATTTGTCCGGTCGGGTAGTCACCCGCCATGCACAGGGTTTGGACGAAATCGATGTTGGGCAGGGCCTGTCCAAGGCGTGTGCTCGCCACCATGTCCTGCTTGGTCGGCTGGCGGGCGCGGCCCAGCTGGTAGTCGAAGAACTGCGGCTCCGACGTTCCGCCCATGCCGTAGTAGACGCGGCCCGGCTCGAGTAGCAGGCTGTTGGCGTCGTCGTGGCGTCCGTGCAGGACGAAGCTGGAGGGGGCGGAATCGATGGCGGCTTCCACCATATCGGCGGGAAGGCGGATGATGCGGGCGTCCCGGTCGACGTCGGCCCCGCCCTTGGCGAAGACATCAAGGAACAGGGACGATTCGCTGAACAGGCCAGGGTCCCGCAGCAAGGAGAGTGCGGCCTGATGGAGCTGCTCGACCTCGTCCTCCGACAGGATCTTGAGCGAGCCGCCGCGCATGCCGGTTTTCATGGCGAAGCCTCCGACCAGAGGGGGGAATGTGTAATCGTTTGCATCCATAATAAGCTGGAGGCAGGTGCCTGTCAAGCACGGAGGGGTCGGGGTACGGGTCAGGCCTTCCACCAAGCGGTCCCACCCGCCGGAGATCTCAGTCGCTTGCCCGCCGCGCCGGTGTGCCCGGAGGTCTGCGCCTCCGCCGAAAGGTCCCTTGAAGGGGAAAGGCGAATCCCCGGTGCTGGCCTCGGGCGTCACTCTGCCGGAGATCCGCCTTTCCGCCTGGGTTTCCCTTCTCTGGGAGCAGGAGTTCCCAGGTGCTTGCTCGCGGGCGCTGCGGTGGCCGGGGATGAGCCGGGGTGGCCTGCTAGGTGATGGGCCCGGTCTGGTTCCGGTCGTGAGGCAGGGCCCTCGGGTGCGCTTCTCGTCTGGACTCACAGGAGGGGCCTGCCTATGCTGGCCGGGGAACTCGGCAACCGGGTCTCGCCATGATTCAGGCGCCGGGCGCCCGGGCACGCCTCACCTTAATCCGCGTAACTCGAGAGGAAACCGAATGGTGACCCCAGGCGCAGGGTGATTGCGCCATCATTGGATCGTTCGGCACAAGGTCGACCTATAGCGGCGTCAAGATCCCCGTTTGGGAGACCTGCAATTCGGTAGGGCGACCGCCGAGCCGGACAAAGCGGGGACCACATGCGAGCCTCCGTCCGCGCGCCAGGCGTCGGCGTGCGGGCGTGCCCGCACAAGCGCCGCTGGAACGTTGTGGTTGACAGTCAGCCTGACAAATGCTAGGATAGTGGAAACGTTCTCACACCCGTACTTCGTTTGTGAAGCGACGACGGATTTTTGCAGGCCTGAGCTGGTTTGGCGTCGGGCGCGGCGTGAAGCCTGGCGTCGATCGGGCCGAAAGCCCGGCCTGGGGGAACAACGAGCTCGCCCTTCGGGACCTTGCAGCGCAGGGCGCCGCCTGGAGCGGCGGCAGGGGAGGCGGCTGATGGCCAATCCACGAAGAGCCAGCCTGAAGGACGTGGCACTGCTGGCGAAGACGTCGATCGCCACCGCCTCGCGCGCCCTGAGCGGGACGGGCTACGTGGCCGAGGCGAGCCGGCAGCGCATTTCGGACGCGGCGCGCACGCTCAACTACCAGCCGAACCTGCGGGCGCGAGGGCTCCGGCAACGCGTCAGCCACAGCATCGGGCTGATCATCCCCAATCTGCTCAACGCCTACTACACCGCATTGGCCGATTCGATCCTGCAACAGCTGGCGGCGCGCGGCTACCACCTGTTGTTGTCCTCGACCCGCGACGACGTCGCCACCGAGCAGGAAACCGTCGTCGACATGGTCGGGCAGGCCGTCGATGGATTGATCTGGGTGCCGTCGGCGGCAGGCACCGATCTGCTGGATTACCTCGCCAGCCAGCACACACCGGCGGTGGCCATCGTGCGGCGGCTGAAGAACGACCCGATCGACACGGTGGTCTTCGAGGACCGCGCTGGCAGCCAGGCCGCCACGCAGCACCTGGTCAGCCTGGGGCATGAACGCATCGCCTACATCGGCGGGGATGTGATGTACTCCAGCAATCACGACCGCTGGCAGGGCTACCTGGAGGCGATGCGCCAGGCGCACCTCGAGCCCGAGGATGCCTTGGTCAAGATCGGAACCAACCGCGGCACATGGGGAATGATGGCGGCCAATGACCTGCTCCGGCTTCCGGCACCCCCGACGGCGATCTTCGTCGCCAGCAACGCCATCATGCCCGGCATCATCCGCTCGCTACGCCAGACTGGCGTCTCGCTGCCGGACGAGATGTCGTTGATCTGCTTCGACGACGTGGACTGGTTCTCGTTCTCGGTTCCGCCGATCACCGCCATCAGCACAGCCTACACCGCGCTGGCCGAGGCGGCGGTCGACCTGTTGCTGACACGCGCCGCCGGTGGCGCGGGGGCCGACCGACCTCCGGTGTTCATGGAGGTCAACTTCGAGTTCGTCCTGCGGCGCTCGACCGCCGCTCCGCGCCTTGGCCCGCTGCAGTACCGCGAGGCTCATCTGGAAGATCCCGCCGCCGGGGAGGCGTGAGCGCCCTTCGGCGAAGGACATCGGGTTCGCGTGGGAGGCAGTTATGCATGCAGTGCTTCAGTCCATCTATGATGAGGTCATCAACGGCAACCGCGCCGCTGTCGAGTCCGGCGTGCAGCAGGCCATGCAGGCCGGGCTTCCGGCCGCCTCGATCCTCAACGACGC
>JALHUE010000240.1 GCA_022866145.1 Anaerolineales bacterium
CACCTTCTGCCAGGTGCGGGTGAAGACGACGATGTCAAACAGCCCCTGCAGGTCCTCGAGCGTGATGAACGCCATCTCTCGCCCGGTGCGGGTCTGAAAAGCGCGGATGCGGCTAACCTCGCCGGCGACCGTCACCGCCGTCCCTTGCTCCGCCTCGCGCAGCTCGGCACTGTAGTGCGAGACCAGCTCCCTGAGCTCGGGCATGTAGGGCGTCAGGGGATGATCGGACACGTAAGCCCCGAGCAGCTCCTTCTCCCAGGTCAGTTGTTCGCGGCGAGCGACGGTGCCGGATGTCGGAGACAGCTCGAGGTGCTCGGCAACGCCAGTGGCGCCGCCGAACAGGGTGAGCTGTCCGACATCTCGGGCACGGAAGTAGGCCGCCGAGACCGCCATCATCCTGTCGACCACCTCCAGGATCGCCGTGCGCTCACCCAGGCTGTCCAGCGCCCCGACCCGCACCAGGCTCTCGAGCGCTCGCTTGCCCACATGCCGCAGGTCCACCCGGCGCGCCAGTTCTGCGACCGAGCCGAACGGCCCTTCCGCCTGCCGGGCCTGCAGGATGGACTCGACGGCGGCTGCGCCGACATTCTTGATCGCCGCCAGGCCGTAGCGGATGGCCGGCTTGGCGGGAGCCCGGTCCTCGATGCTGAAGTCGAGACGCGAGGCGTTCACATCCGGCCCAAGCACGTCGAAGCCGGCCCGGCGCGAGTCGGCGATATACAGCGCCACCTTGTCTGTGTCATCACAGAAAACGGACATCAGGGCTGTCATGTACTCAGCTGGAAAGTGGGCCTTGAGATAGGCGGTTTCAACACAGATCACAGCGTAGTCCGCAGCGTGGCCTTTGGGGAAGCCGTAGCGGGCAAAGGCCTCCCAATCGTCGAAGATAGCGTCGGCCGTGCCCTGCGGGACCCCCTGCCCGACGGCGCCGCGCACGAACTTATCCCGTTCCTGATGGAGTGCCTCGGCCTTCTTCTTGGCGACCGATTTACGCAGGTTGTCGGCCTCGGCCGCCGTGTAGCCCGCCAGGTTCATAGCGGTGTACATGATCTGTTCCTGATAGACGGTGATGCCGTAGGTCTCTTCCAGAATCGGCTGCAGGCCGGGGTGCCGGTAGTGCACCGCCTCCTGGCCGTGCATGCGGCGGATGTAGGCTGGGATGAACTCCATCGGTCCTGGACGGTAGAGGGCGACCATGGCGGTGACGTGCGCCAGGGTGCTGGGCTTCATCTCCATCAGGTGGCGCCGCATGCCGGCACCTTCCACCTGGAACACACCCAGCACATCTCCCCGGCCGAGCAGGTCGAAGGTCGCCGTGTCATCCAGGGGAATGGTGTGGATATCGAGCACCACCCCCTGCCGTTGCCGGATCAGCTCGCAGGCGCGCTCCATCACCGTCAGCGTGGACAGCCCCAGGAAGTCGATCTTGAGCAGGCCGAGCATATCCAGCACCTGCATCTCGAACTGGGTAACGGCCCCGATCGACCCGCCCTCCTGGGTGCCCTTGGTCGGGCGATGGAGC
>JALHUE010000241.1 GCA_022866145.1 Anaerolineales bacterium
GTATGAAGATGAGCGCGGGCTGCGCTACTACTTTGCCGTTGCTGCCGGCAAGGTCGTCGAGATGTCCCCCATTTCGTACAACCCCGTCGCAGGTCCGGCCGACCTCTCGCAGGATGAGCTGCGGGCGAAGGCTGAGGCGCTGATCTTGCGGGAGCTGCCGGAGTTCGATACGCTGCGTGCGCACCTGACCGCCTCCGAAGGCAGCAAGAGCGGGGACCTGCATTTCTTCCGCTGGGAGGACGCAAGCGGCGCTGACGGGGCCTCGATGCCGCCGTTCGCCCAGGTCGGAATCACCTCCTCGGGTGAGGTCTTCGGCTACATCAACACGCTGTTCTATCTGAAGTAGCCTGATATTCAGCATGGCTCCTGGCGGCTGTCGTACCCAGGCTGATGCCCGTCCCCGGAAAGCGCCCGCTCCTCCATTCCGCAGGACGCTGGCCCCGGTTGTGGGAGTCGATCCCGCATGAGAGCATCCCTGCGGTTCGGCGCGCTGGGGCTGGTGCTGCTGGCTGTGGGCATGGCAGCGCTGTATTCCCCCGCATGGAGCGTGCGGGCCGCCTATGCCAGTTGGCTTGTGGCGGCGAGCGCGGTCACGTTCGTCTTCTACGGCGTGGACAAACTGCAGGCCAAGCGCAGCGGTCTGCGGGTCCCTGAGGCCGAACTGCATGCTCTGGCGCTGGTCGGAGGATTTGCCGGTGGATTCGCCGGCAGGGCTGTGTTCCGCCACAAGCTGCGCAAGCCGGTCTTCGGGCGGGTGCTGTGGCTGAGCCTGGGGCTGCAGCTGGTGTGCGTGGCGACCTGGCTGGCCGCCAGCGCCTGACCCGACGCAGGAGCGGAACGGGAGATGGGTGAATGGTCATCGATGAATTGAGCGCGGCCTCGCTCGATGCCGCATTGATGGACGACCTGCGCCGCCTGCTGCCGCACCTGACATCACGCTCGCTGGATCTGGCGCAGGAAACTCCGGCGGCGCTGGGCGATCCGGCGACCACGCTGCTGGTCGCCAGGGAGCAACCAGCAGGCCGGGTGGTGGGGATGGTCAGCTTGATCCGCTACCATGTGCTGACGGGCAGGCGTGCCCGGATCGAGGACCTGGTGGTAGATCCGGAGTTCCGGGGCCGCGGAATCGGAGAGCAGCTGATGCAGGCCGCCCTCGCCCGGGCGCGGCAGGATCGAGCACAGGTCGTCGACCTGACGTCCAACCCGCGGCGATCCGCTGCAAATCGCCTCTACCTGCGCCTTGGCTTCACACGTTGGGAGACCAATGTCTACCGTCTTGTGCTGGAAGAGGCGTAGCCACTATGGGTTGGGCGCGCGCCCGGCGAGCGCTGCCGGGAGAGGGGTTGGATCCGCGCGGCAACCTCTCATGCACAACGGGCTCGACCCGCGCTAGAGCATCACGAGGGATTCGCCGGCGTGGTATGATTCCGGGTCGACGACCTGGGTGTTTGCCGGGGCTCGCTTCATCCTGAGCTCGTCTGCGCGCATCGTGTGTCTCGCAAGCCGACGGAGGAGGAATCCAGTGACCAAGCTGATCGACATCGAGGGAGTCGGTCCGGCCTATGCCGCCAAGCTGCAGAAAGCTGGCGTGCGTTCGGCGGGCGCCTTGCTGGAGCGGGGGGGCACGCCTGCAGGGCGCAAAGAGGTCGCAGCCGCCTCTGGCGTATCCGAGGTGTTGATCCTGGAATGGGTGAACCACGTTGACCTGTTCCGCATCAAGGGTGTTGGAAGCGAGTATGCGGATCTGCTCGAAGCAGCCGGGGTTGATACCGTCATCGAACTGGCGCAGCGCAACGTGGAAAACTTGCACCCGAAGCTGATCGCCTACAACCAGCAGAAGAAGCTGGTCCGGCGGCCTCCGGGGGCGAACCAGGTCCACAACTGGATCCAGCAGGCCAAGAAGCTCCCGCGCAAGATCAGCTACTAGTCTGGAATTCTCCAGGTTCAGGCCGCCACAGATCCACTCGTCGGCGCGTTGGACATCCTGCTGGCCGTCGGGATGGCATCCTCAGACTTGTCCGCCTCAGGAGTCCCGAGGTGCATGGCCCCGGTTGGCTCGTGCAGGTGAGGCCACGGTTGCGTCTGTGGTTGGCCGAGGGATCGGTACGGCGCAAGGCCGCCTTCCTCATTGAAGACATCTGAAGGACGGCGTTCCCCCCGGCAGCCCTTTGTCTTCGCTAGGCGGAGCCAGCCGATGCCGGCGACGTCGGAGCGCTGATGGGCGAGATCCAGCGTGAGTTGGGCATGCCGGAGGCCGAAAGTGCCCCGCCTTGGGCAGGCAGGCTGACGGCCGCCGGGAGCGGGGCGCTGTTTGCGCTGGTGGGTGAGACCCCAGCCGGCCTGCTCAGCACCAGCTCGCGCCCTGATCGCCCGGGCAGAGCATCCAGCGCCCCACCTCGGCTGCGTTGAGCTCGAGGTCTCCACCCTCGACGAAGACCTCTAGCCGCGATCCCTCGACCGATCCGCAGGCTTTGAAGGCAGCGCGATCTTGCTCGAGCCAGTACTTCACTCCGATTCCTCCGCCAGGGGAGTGGCATCGGAGGCGTGAGGTGGGTTCTCCCGAGCGCAGGGTCCCTTCAACCTGCACTGCCTGGTCTCCAGGCGCCGGCCCCTCGAGGGCGGAACGTCGCTGAGCCGCAGCCCATCTTCCCGGACATCCCCTGCCGAATCGCCTCCCTGAACTGGGTGGACGGCACGGCTGGCGGATCACGCCCGAGCACCTGTGAGACAATAGACGGGCGTAGAATCTTCGATGCGCATCATGGGCGACTTTGGCCTGGCGGACTCCGCTCGGCCGGTTAGGAGGGAAGCTGTGGATCTTAAGCCCGGTCTGCAATCGTTTGGCGCGCTGATGGCCTTCCCGGTTCGGGGAGAGAAGTGGGCCGAGAAGATGCTCATCGGCTCGGCCCTGGTTCTGCTGTCGTTCATCGTCCCGGTCATCCCCCTCATTTTCGTGTACGGCTATGCTATCCGCATCCTGCTCCAGGCCATCGCTGGCGAGAACCTCGAGCTGCCGGCTTGGCGGGATTGGGACAAGCTGGCGAGTTTCGGCGTGCGCGGCCTGGGTGTCGCTCTGATCTTCACCCTGCCAGCGATGCTCGTCCTGCTGGCAGGGTCCGCCCTGTACATGGTCTCGACGATCTCCCTCTCTGCTACCGATGGCGGAGCAGGCTGGCCGATGGGCCTGTTCTTCTTGGGGTTCGGCGCCTGGATGCTGTCGATCCCGGTCAGCAGCCTGCTGATGTTGCTGGCAGGCGTGATGACTCCTCCGGCAATGTCTCATTTCGCCGTTCGCGATCGGTTCTCGGCCGCCTTCTATTTTCGTGAGTGGTGGCACATTCTGACGGGCAACAAGATGGGCTTCCTCGTAGCCTGGGTCTTCCTGCTGGGAGTAGGCGGCCTGGCCTACTGGGCGGTCGTGATGCTCAGCTACACCCTCTTCCTGTGTTGGCTAGTCCCCTTGCTCCTGGCCCCGCTGACCTACTACCTTTCGGTTGTGGGGGCGGTGCTGTTCGGTGCGTGCTACCGAGATGGGATGATCGCCCGCTACAGTTGACGGCCCGTGCTGGCATGTCCGTCACCGAGGCCCGGCGGCCGAGATCTTCTCTGGGCGCGCGGTCTCGCCGTCTGCTTGCGGACGGCGGGACCGCGCGCCTTCGCTTGCCCGGCGCCTCACGTTCGCCCTGGGTGCAGCCCGTGGTGATCCTCGGTCAGGCACGTCGCCGGGCTGGCCGGGCAACTCCCCTGGCCTGGGAGGGCCCTCAAGAGTGAGTGGGCAACGTCTGCAGCGAGTCGCTGACTACTACGACGACAACACCCATCGATTCTTGCGGTTTGGCCGCAGCCGTAAAGCGGCCGCTATCCACCGCCGCCTGTGGGCGCCCGGCGTAGAGACCCCGGATCAGGCGCTGCGTCACATCAATCAGCGCATCGCGGGGTGGGTGCGCCCAACCTTGGAAGCCGGCAGCGGACTCGAGGTGGTTCTCGA
>JALHUE010000242.1 GCA_022866145.1 Anaerolineales bacterium
CGTCTCCCCGACGCAGACAATCGCCGCCAGTCTGGAACCGACGGCGGCGCGCACCTTGCGCTGGGCAGCCTCGAACAGCTTTCCGGAAGCCCCGCTCCGTTCGGACGAACCTGAGAAACCCCGCTGGCATGGGCCAGCCGACATCTTCCCGAAAGCCTCACCGGGGAGCGCCCCCGTGTCGACCCAGTCCACGGTCTGGGCGCCGACCTCCACCCCGCTGCCCCACTTCCACTCGTCCCTTGCGGGCTGCAGAGCGAACGGCGCGCAGCGGACCTGGTCCGCGCCGGCGGTCAGCGCACACAACCTAGGCTGAAGTGTCGCTTAGGAGCCTGCGGAAGACATACAGCAACGAGAAGAAAGCGGCATAGGTTGGGGTTTGGGGCTTCGCCCAAACCCCAACCTATGCCATTCTTCCTTGGAGAGGGTTCTTCTGCAGCCTGTTAGGGGTGAATCGTCTACGGGTTTTCCAGGCCCGCGGTCAGGTTGACCAAGTGCTGGCGCAGCCAGAGGGGCAAGTCTTCTTGGAGCAGGGTCTCTTTGGTCAGCACCCGCGCCTCCTCGACCGCGCCGTTCTGGATCAGCTGCTCGATCCTCACCGCACGCGCCAGTGGGTCTTCGGGCCGCTGTTCCAGCACCTGAGACGTCAGCACCGCGGCTACCTCCGGCTGTCCGGCAAACAGCTGTGCTCGAGCCTCCAGGATTGGCAGGGTAGGCCAATCCGGTACCACTGCCCGCGCCTCTTGGAGCAGCTCCAAGGCCCTCGCCTCCGGAGCCGCCAGAAAGAGCGCCTGCTCCGTGCGTTCGACCACTTCCGCGCCGGCCAGCGATCCCGCCTCCCCCGGCAGGCTGAGCGCTTGCAGGTAAGCAGCCGCCGCATCGGCGTGTCGACCCTGCGCCAGGAACAGATTGCCGGCTTTGACGAACTCAGCGTAGGCCAGGCGAGGCTGGTCATTCTCGAGCAGCGCCGCGCTCAACTCCAGTCGCAGAGCGGGGTTCTCGGGGTCCTTGGCCACTGCTCGCCGGGCGGCTTCAGCCGCATCCTCAAGCGGCGCTAACGCCTGTGTCGGCAATTCGGGCTGTGCTGTCACGCCGGACAGCTCCGCCTCCCAAGCGCCAGAGGCCAGGGCTAGGGCTGCCAGGCAAGCGCAAAGCGACAGACCGACACCGAAGATGGCTATCCATCCTCGCTTCGAAAGGCGGGGCTTCTTCCCGGCCTCTAGTTCGCCCGTCTTGGGAGCATCCGGCGCATCGGCGCCTGTTGCCGCCGTCGCCACCTCGGAGGGCACCGTCGGCGGCCAGGGGGGACGGGGTGCAGGCTCCGGGCGGCCGGCCTGGGTGGCCACCGAATCGCGGAAGGCGCCCACCAGCGCCTCCACCGAGGCAAAGCGATCTCCGCGCTCCTTCGCCAGCGCCTTGAGCAGAACGCGCTCCACCATTTCGGGAACAAGCGGATTGACTTTCGTCGGCAGGGGAAGTGGCGTGAAGATGTGATCGTGGATGATCGAGAACGGTGTGTCGGCGTTGAACGGAACTCTCCCGACCACCAGCTCGTAGAGCACAACACCCAAGGAGTAGATATCCGTGCCCGCGTCCAGGTTCCGATCGCCGCGCGCCTGCTCGGGCGAGATGTACTGCGGCGTGCCGAGAAGCATGTCCGAGGAGAGGGTCGACTCGCCTGCCGAGGCGATACGTGCCAGACCGAAGTCCGCCAGGTAGACCGTCCCATCGGCGCCAAGCAGGACATTCGAAGGCTTGATGTCCCGGTGAAGCACCCCCTGTTGGTGGGCATAGGACAGGGCGCTGCCCACCGCCTCTACCACGCGCAGGCCCTCCTTCACGCTAACTGGCCCTCGCCCCATCCGGGCCTTGAGCGTTTCCCCCTGGATGAACTTCATGACGAGGTACGGTTTCCCCTCATGCTCGGAGAAGTCGTATACGGGCACGATATTGGGGTGCTCCAGCCTAGCCACGACCTTGGCTTCGCGCTGGAAGCGCGCCAGGAAGTTGGGATCCTGAGTGAATGCCGGATGCAGGACTTTGATCGCCACGTAGCGGTCGAGGGCCGCATGGTAGGCTCGGAATACGGTCGCCATCCCGCCCTGCCCCAGCTGCTGGACGACCCGATACGGGCCGAGGTTCTCCCCGACGTTAAACGGCATCCCAGGCCCTCCCGGCCGACTGCAGGATTATAGGGGGGTGCCGGGGCGCTGACAACGCCCGGCAGCCAAGCGCAAGGCAGCTGGTGAGCCACAGGCTCGGGCAAACAGAGACCCCCGGGGGCTCCCGGGGGTCTCGTCGTCGACCGGCTGCAGGAGTCTAGCGGTCCGACAACGCCGCGACACCCGGCAGTTCTTTGCCTTCGAGGAACTCCAAGGACGCACCCCCGCCGGTAGAGACATGGGTCATCTGCTTGGCGACGCCGGCCTTCTTGACAGCACTGGCGCTGTCGCCCCCGCCGATGACCGTGGTTGCGCCGCTCTCAGCCAGGGCCCGCGCCAGAGCGAACGTGCCTTCCGCGAACCTCGGGAACTCGAACACTCCCATTGGCCCGTTCCACACCACCAGCTTGGCGCCGGCGATCGCCTGCTTGAATCTTTCCAGCGTCTCCGGGCCGATATCCATCACCCGCCAGCCGGCAGGCACCTTGTCGACCTTCACGGTCTGGCATTGGGCAGATTCTTCGAACTTGTCGCCTATGACGGCGTCGACGGGAAGCAGGATGCGCTCACCAGCCTTGTCCAGGATGAGCTTGGCCGTGGCCACCGAGTCCTTTTCCACCAAACTGTCGGCCATATCGTACCCCTTGGCCGCCAGGAAGGTGTTGGCCATGCCACCGCCGATCACCAGCCGATCGCATTTCGTCAGAAGGTTGTCGATGACGGCGATCTTGTCGCTGACCTTGGCGCCCCCCAGAATCGCGACGTACGGATGGGGCGGATTCTGGGTCGCCTTGCCGAGGTGTTCCAGCTCCTGTTCCATCAAGAATCCCGAGACTGCCGGAAGATGCCGAGCTACGCCTTCGGTGCTCGCATGCGCCCGGTGGGCGGAGCCGAAAGCATCATTGACGTAGACATCGCCCAGCGCCGCCAACTGCTTGGCGAAGGCCGGATCGTTCTTCTCTTCCTCCTTGTGGAAGCGAACGTTCTCCAGCATCAGGACTTCGCCCGGGGCCAACGACCGCGCCAGGGCTTCCACCGGCGGACCCACGCAGTCCGGCGCCATGCGCACCGGCTTCCCGAGCAGCTTCGACAGCGCCTCGCCGGCGGGCTTCAGGCTAAACTCGGGATGCGGTCCGCCTTTGGGCCGCCCGAGGTGGCTCATCAGCACCAGACTTGCTCCCTGCTGCAGCACGTACTCAATGGTTGGCAGGGAAGCCCGGAGGCGCTTGTCATCGCTCACGACGCCATCCTTCATCGGGACGTTGAAATCGACCCGCATCAGGACGCGCTTGCCCTTCAGATCCAGATCGCGAACTGTCTTCTTGTTCATCGCCACCGCCTGCTACAACTTGGAGGCCACCAGGTGGGCGAGGTCGGCAGTCCGGACGGCATAGCCCCACTCATTGTCGTACCAACTGACCACCTTGATGAAATCGCCAGCTTCTTTGCCAAGCACCATCGTGAAGGGCAGATCCACGGAGGAGCTATGCGGATCACCCTTGAAGTCAATGCTCACCAGAGGCTCATCGACGGCGGCCAGGATGCCCTTGAGGGGACCTGCGGCCGCATCGCGGAACGCCTGGCGGAGTTCCTCGGTCGTGGTCGGCTTCTCGATCTGGGCGGTGAAGTCAACCACCGAGACCGTCGAGGTTGGGACGCGCAGGGCGTAGCCGTCGAACTTGCCCGCCAGGTCGGGAATCACCAGCTTAAGGGCTTTGGCGGCACCGGTGGTCGTGGGGATGATGCTCATCCCCGCCGCCCGGGCGCGCCGCAGATCGCTGTGCGGCAGGTCCAGGATGTTCTGATCATTTGTGTAGGCGTGGATCGTCGTCATCATACCGCGCGCGATTCTGTACTTGTCGTGCACGACCTTGACGGCCGGCGCCAGGCAGTTGGTGGTGCAGGAAGCGTTGGAGATCACATGGTGGGCGGCCGGGTCGTACTTCGACTCATTCACCCCGAGCACGATTGTGATGTCCTCGCCCTCTGCCGGGGCCGTGATCAGCACTTTCTTGGCGCCGCCCTTGGTGATGTGATTCTCCGCGCCCTTGACTTCTTTCCCCTTCTTGTTAACGCCATCCTTCTTGATCGTGAACAGGCCGGTGCCTTCGATCACGATGTCTACCCCTAGGTCGCCCCAGGCGATCTTGGCGGGGTCGCTCTCCTTGAAGGCCATGATCTTCTTGCCGTTGACGACCAGGGCCTCGCCTACTACTTCGACCGTTCCCTCGAAGCGGCCGTAGTTCGAGTCGTACCGCAGCAGATGAGCCATCGTCTTCAGATCGCCGATGTCGTTGAAGGCGACGACTTCCAGCGTGTCCGCATGGTAGTCGCCGATCGCCTTCAGGACTTGTCGGCCGATCCGGCCGAAACCATTGATGCCTACCTTGGTTGCCATTGCAGAGCTCCTGTGTCTCCAGTGTCAGTTCAGTCCCGGATGGACTGCTTCCCCGATGGGCATCGCAGACTCCAGCGGGCCTGTGCGTTCTTCGAGGATTTGGATCAGCGCCGCAGCCAGTTTGGCTGGATCGTGACGCCATGGCCGCTGCGGGTCGACCAGGTCCGATGCGAAGACCGAAGCCGACCCCAGGGCCGTGGCCGGTGGCGGAACATAGTGCACCGCCTCCGGCGCAGGGACGTCCAGCCGATCATTCACCAGCAGCATTTCGATCAGGCCGCGGCCGAGCTGGTCCTCCAGCGCCGCCAGATGGGCAGCGGCATCGTAACCGTCGGTTTCGCCCAGTTGGTTGGCGATGTTGCAGACCTGCACCTTGAGTCCACGGCTGGCACGAACCGCCTTGGCCAGGTCCGGGACCAACAGGTTGGGCAGCACGCTGGTGTACAGGCTGCCCGGGCCGAGCACGATCATGTCGGCGGCCAGGACAGCCTTGATCGAACCCGGGTAGGCTGGGGGGTCGTTGGGCTCGAGGTGCACAGCCCGCACCCGACCCGGCATGTCCGGGATGCGGCTCTCCCCCTGAATGCGGATCGCCTGGGCATCCATCATCGGCGTCTTGTCGGCCACCAGCGCCACATCGGCCAACGTCGCCGGCAATACCTGGCCTCGAATTCCCAGGATGTGCGCCGCCTCCAGCAGCCCCTCGTCGAAACTTCCGGTAACGCCCGTCAGGGCAGCAATGAACAGATTGCCGAAGGCGTGGCCATCCAGCTCATCCTCTTGAGCGAAGCGGTAGCGGAATAGCTGCGTGAGCAGGTCTTCGTCGTCCGAAAGGGCGGCCAAGCAGTTGCGCAGGTCCCCTGGAGGAGGGATCCCTAGCGACCGGCGTAGTCTGCCGGATGAGCCGCCGTCGTCGGCGACCGAGACAATCGCGGTCAGATTCCCGGTGTGCTCCTTGAGCCCGCGCAACAGCGTTGCCAAGCCGTTGCCGCCACCGATGGCCACGATCTTCGGCCCGCGGCCAAGGCGGCGGTGCTCAGCCACGGCTCGCGCCACCGGTCGGCCAGGACGCATGTACGGTGCCAGCAGCGCCCGGTTCAGCCGGATCATCCCCAACAGCAGAAGCGTCAGCCCGGCGGCGCCAAACGCAAGCGCCCGCAGCCAGCGCGGCAGGGCCATCAGGCTGAAGACCGGTAGAAGGTTGGACTCGGGATAGGCCCGATAGATGTCCAGCAGGATGATCGCCACGCCCAGGCCGATCAGGGCCGTGCCCAGAATCATCACGCCTAACCAGCGCTTAACACCAATGCCCGGCACCAGCCAGTGCCGGAGCGCTTCCCAGAAGCCGTCCTTCCGGCCTCCTGGCGCGCTGCGCCAGTTGAGATTCGTCACGTCCGGCACTATACCCCACCCACCCCGGGCCGTCAACGAACGCTCATCGACACTTGGTTGTGACAGATATCATACGTATAATCAGGGCACGATACCCGCATAGCAGGAGGCCCGCCATGGCAAGCGTCACTTTTGACCACGTGACTAAGCGCTTTGGGGACGTCACGGCAGTGAACGACCTGAGCCTGATTGTCGAAGACAAGGAATTCCTGGTCCTGGTCGGGCCGTCGGGATGCGGCAAGACCACGGCCCTGCGACTGCTCGCCGGCCTGGAGGAGATCGCCGAAGGCGAGATCAAGATTGGCGATCGGGTGGTCAACGATGTCGCCCCGAAGGACCGCGACATCGCCATGGTCTTTCAGTCCTACGCCCTGTATCCCCACATGAGCGTGTTCGACAACATGGCCTTCGGATTGAAGCTTCGCAAGACGCCGAAGCCGGAGATTCGACGCCGGGTGCTGCAGGCCGCGGAAATCCTGGGGATTGAGACGCTGATGGATCGCAAGCCTCGTCAGCTATCGGGCGGACAGCGACAGCGGGTGGCGGTGGGCCGGGCAATTGTGCGCGAGCCCAAAGTCTTCCTCTTCGACGAACCGCTCTCCAATCTGGACGCCAAACTTCGCGTCGAAACCCGGGCCAACATCAGCAAGCTGCACCAGCGCCTGGAGACGACCTTCATTTACGTCACCCACGACCAGGTCGAAGCGATGACCATGGCTTCGCGCATCGCAGTCATCAAGGGCGGCTTGTTGCAGCAGACCGACACCCCGCAGGCACTCTACGACCGGCCCTCGAACGTGTTCGTCGCCGGCTTCATCGGCTCGCCGGCGATGAACTTCTTCAACGCCCGCCTGGCACGCGCCGACGGCAAGCTGGTCGTCGAAGCGGAGAGCTTCCATCTGGATGTCCCGCCGTCTCGCACCGGCACCTATGAACGCTTCGCTGGCAAGCCGGTGATTTTCGGCCTCCGCCCGGAGGATGTCCACGACCCTGCCTTCGCTCCCAGCGGCATCCACGCCGCACCGGTCGAGGCCCAGGTCGACGTCACGGAACTGATGGGCAACGAGATCATCCTGTACCTAGTGGCCGGGAAGGACAGTATTGTTGGCAGGGTTGACCCGCGCACCCGAGCCAAGCCAGGGACGCAGGCCCAGGTCGTCTTTAACATGGACAATATGCACCTGTTCGAAGTCGACGGCGAACAAGGCGCCATCCGCTAAACCTCACCCCTGATGCAGGGCGGCCCTCCGGCAGCATATGCGGAGGGCCTTGCCCTGTCTGGGAGACCCTCACCATGGCTGACTTCAATCTGATCAAGAGCCTCAAGCGAGACCAAGGCGGCAAGATCGTCCTACTGGTGATGGATGGTCTGGGCGGGATTCCGGTCACCCCCGGCGGACCAACCGAGGTCGAGGCAGCTGCCACGCCCACGCTTGACCGCCTGGCAACTGAAGGGACGCTCGGCGCCCTCATACCGATTCGGCCCGGGATCACCCCGGGTTCGGGCCCGGCGCACCTGGCGCTGTTCGGCTATGACCCGCTCACGCACCTGGTGGGCCGGGGTGTGCTGGAGGCGGTGGGTGTCGGGCTGCAGGTTCGCAAGGGCGACGTCGCCGCCCGCGGCAACTTCTGTACGGTGGACGCCGCCGGCCGGATCATCGATCGACGGGCCGGACGGATCCCGACCGACCAGGCTGCACCGCTGGCTGAACGGCTGGGATCGATCCGACTCGCTGGGGTCAGCAGCGAGGTGCGCCACGTCAAAGAACACCGCTTCGCCGTCGTGATGCGCGGGGAGAACCTCGCCGGCGAGATCGACGACACCGACCCACAGCAGACCGGTGTCCCAGCGCTTCCTGCGATTCCCCGCAGCGAAGACTCCCGCCGCGCGGCGGGCTTGTTCAATGAGTGGATCACCAAGGGGCGAGAGGTGCTCAAGGGAGAACCTCACGCCAACAGCCTGACGCTACGCGGCTTCGCCAGTGACCCGGCCCTACCCCCGTTCCCCGAGATCTACGGCCTGCGCGCCGTCTGCGTGGGGGTGTATCCAATGTACCGCGGGCTTGCCAGCCTGGTCGGGATGGAGGTCCAGGACTTCTTGGGGGAATCGCCGAAGGATGAGTTCGCGGCGCTAGCCAAGATCTGGAACGACTACGACTTCTTCTTCATCCACATCAAGAAGACCGACTCAGCCGGCGAGGACGGCGATTTCAAGGCTAAGGCCGCTGCCATCGAATCCGTCGACGCCGCGTTGCACACCCTACTGGATCTCAAGCCCGACGTCCTGGCGGTCACCGGAGATCATTCCACGCCCTCCACGCTGAAGACCCATTCCTGGCACCCTGTGCCGTTGCTGCTGTGGGCGCCGGCGACTGTTCGTCCAGACCGAAGCACGGCCTTCGGCGAGCGCGCTTGCGATACCGGCGGCCTGGGGATCCTCCCGTCGGCAGAGCTGCTCCCTCTGCTGATGGCCCATGCCCTCCGGTTGGAGAAGTTCGGGGCCTAGCTCAGACCGGCTGACAGCCCTTCTGCCTGCAAGTCCCAGTGTGCGCAGCAGACCGCGGCCTTTGTCCGGTCGACTCCGGTGCGATCGCGCCTCTCGCCAAAGCCTCTCCCGGGGATGCCCAGAGCGGAACCCAGCATCCATAGGCCCAGCCTGCAAGGGCCGGACAATTCCCTGTCCGTCGTTGCCCGCCCTCCCTTGGCCTGGCAGGCGTTCAGTCCCGGAACCCTGCCGAGCAACCGGCTTCCAGGCCCGCACCCGAGCTCGGCTTGCGCTCCGAGAGAGCGGCTGGCGCCTGATCGCCACTCGACCCTCCCGATCTCGGCACCCTGCCCCAGCCCCGACCGCCCTGGCGGATTCGGACATCCTCAGGTGGCACGACGCAGCACCTGGCAGGGTCGAGCGCTCCCGCCTACGCCCGGCGAAGACGCGCCAATTGCGAGGATGCCAAGAGCAGGATCAACCCGGCCATGGCGAGTGTCCCGAGGGCGATGAAGGTGAAGGCATCGCGCCAGAACCGTTCTGGGAACAAACGGATCAGAGTGTCGCTGTAGCTGAATGTCCAGGTTCCGGCAGCGAAGAACAGTTGATGGAACCCGACAAAGACAAATGAGAAGGTCAAGGCGATGCCTGCCGCCAGCACGGCCATCAGGCCTAGCGTCCAGAGTGCCCCGCGGCGCAGTGCCCTCCACAAGCGCACAGCCCCTCCCGCCCAGGCTGTTACGCTCCCCAGCGCGATTGCCGCCGCAAGCAGCCCCCCCCAGACAGCGAGCGCCAGCGAGGTCAGGCGCTTGACGTCCAGCATGTGCTGCAGCTCACGTGGGTTGTAGACTGCCGATCCATCGGAGAAGGCCAGCTCACCCAGGAAGCCGATTCCTTCGTCGTTGAGCAGGTAGTCCACCGCAATCGGCGCCCAGCGCAGACGGTCCTGCTGGCTAAAGCCGAAGCGATCCTCGGGGAAGCCCGGCAGGTGGTACTCCAGCTTGACGAAGGCCGGGGTCAGCAGCAGTCGCACACTGGTCAGGATCAGCAGAACCGGCAGCGCCAGGCTCAGCAGCCCGCCGGCGACTCGGGCGACAGCATTGTGGTTGGTGTCGGACATGTGTTGACCTCGTTGACGACTACTGCAGCTTGAGAATATCCCCGCCCAAGAAGAAGCGGAGAACAATGGAGTCGACGAGCTGCTCAACTGGTGCCAGGTCGTCGGTGAAGACCGTCGTCACCCTGGGCGTGGGGACCAGGTTCTCGGTTGTCCGGCGCACAACGTCGATCAAGAAGGGGTGTGCCTGGGTCGCCTCCAAGTGGGCCAGGTTGCGAGCCAGATTCTCGGGCGAAGTAGGTTGGACGGTGGCATAGACCATGGTGTTGAACGTCCCAGGCACATCCATGACGTGAACCGACGGGAAGACCGAGCCAATGGTCCCCACCAACACATCGATCAAGCGACGGTCATCCGGGGTTCTGCCGACGTTGATCACCAGAACGCCGTCCGCTGTCAGATGGTCGCGCGCTTCCTGGAAGAACTCCTGAGTTGTCAGCTGCCATGGGATGTAGGGCGGCCGGTAGGCATCCACACCGAGCACGGTGTAGACAGCGTCACTGTGAGCCAACCCCCAACGCCCGTCGGCCACGATCACGTTTAGCCCCGGTTCATTCATATCGAACCAGCGCTGCCCCACCTCCACGATCTCCGGATCAATCTCCCAGCCATCGATCGGAATGTCGCCGTAGACGGCGGCGTATTGCTTGGGGATCGTCCCTGCCGCCAAACCGACCAACCCCAGACGTTCGACCTGTTCCGGATCAAACGGGGCGGGGTTGAAGTAGGGCGCCGCCAGGAAGTAGTCCCAGGTCCCATACGTCGCCAGCGATCCCGGGCGGTACATCGAATGAACCGCCTGGCCCTCATTCAGCAGGAGGTACCGAGTCCCATCCACCTCCCGGACTTCGATGTAGTTGTAGGCCGACTCACCCTCGAAGACCTGATCCGGGCTGCGCTTTATGGGCCCTCGGAGCACGAATGCTGCCAGCAGCAGCAAGACCAGCGGCATCCACAGCAGTCGCAATCCCTTCCGCCGATCCTCCCGCCACAGACCGAGCAGCGCCGCCAGCAAGAGTGGAAGCGCCAGGGCCAGAAAGGTTCTTGCAGTACCGATATTGGGAATCAGAACGAGCACGGGCAGGAAGGTTCCCAGAATCGAGCCCAGGGTGGAGACGCCGTACACCCGGCCGGCCGCCTGCCCTGCCCGAGCCGGATCGGAGATCGACAGCCGAACCCCGAACGGCGAGATTGCACCCATCAGCGTCACCGGCGCCCCGAGGAGCAGCAGCACCGCCAGGAACGACCCCAGCATGATGGCTGCATTCAACCCTTCGACCGCGGCCGCGGCCCAGTACAGCACCGGCCGCGCCACAATCGGGATCAGGCCGGCAGTGAATGCTCCCCAGGCGGCCACGGTGTAGAACGTGCTCCGGTGCGGCGACCGATCCGCCAGGCGGCCTCCGAGGAAGTATCCGAGCGTGAGGTAGATCAAGACCAGCCCGATGATGTTTGCCCAAACCATGTTGGTTGTGCCGAAGATATTGCCCAATAGGCGCGAGGCCGTGAGCTCCAACCCGAGGCTGGCCATGCCGGCCAGAAACACGATCAAGATCACCGCCATCCGCATACACCCATTCGCTTTGAGCTTCGCTGCCTACGCGGCCGAGGATATGGCAGCCCGATCAGGGAGTTCGAGGGCTGAACCGAGGGCGTCGCCGCGGCGGATCCTTCGCACCGGAATTCCGGCGGCGCGAGCCGCCTCGTAGACCGCAGCTGTGCCGGGCAGGCCACCGAAGGATGCGGCATCTAGCAGGACCAGGACCGGGGCGAGTCCGCTCCGCCGCAGCTGACGAGCCGTGGCGACGATCTCCATCCGGGTGCTGGCGGTGACCAGGATCACTGCTGCCCCGCGAGGGATTTGCCCCTGTTCGACCTTGAGCACCTCATCAATGCTCAGCGAGCCCTCTGCCTCCAGCACCGCCAGTGATTCGAGGAGACGGTACAGCTGTGCGGTTCCTCGGTCAGCCTGGATCACCTGGCGGACTTTCCCATGAGCGATCATGCCAACCGATTGCGACCGGTTCAGCAGGTACAGCGCGATCGACGCCCCCGCCGTTACCGCATACTCGATGGTGCTGGGCGGAAGGCTGACCCTGCGTCCGATCAACGCCTGCCGGCGCGAAGCCTGCTCAGGCTCCAGGGCGGCCTGCGCCGCATGCGAGGCGTCCAGCAGCAGCCAGGCGTCGGCCATCGGATCGAGCTCGAATTCCTTAGAGATCAGCCGGCGACGTCGCGCCGTTGAAAGCCAGTGAATACGATTCAGGCTGTCGCCATGGGCGTAGTCGCGGACGCCGCTGGCATTCGGCGTCACCTGGTGCGTGCGCTGGCGCAAGGCCTCCCCGCCGCCGCGCCGGCCGCTGGGAACCGGGAAGAACCCAAGCGGGAGCACCATCGGCAGGACAACCACGAAGTGGCTCTCCTCCAGGCGGCGGGCGACCGGGAACAAACCGAACGGGTCTCCGGCATGCAGGGTGCACGGTCCCAGATGGAACCGCCCGCGACGGGTGCAGATCGTGCGGACCGTCCACCTTCGCTCACCGCCTCCGCCGAGATTGGTGAAGACGGTGGAGACCTGATGCTCGGGGAAATCTGACAGGTCCTCGAGCTCGATCCACACCTTGGGGTAGCGGCTGGCGTTGGCCAGCGTGAAGTGCTCCTCGAACGTCACCCCGACTTGGCTGCGGCTGCCACCGGCCTTCCGGCGGAGGGTGACGCCCAAGAGCGACAGGCGGGACCACACATAGCTGGCTGCCAGGAGAAAGCCCAGCAAGTAGCTGAGGTTGGCGAAGAGCTGGCGGCCAGACGTGAGCGCCGCTGCCAGAGAGAGGACGAACAGTCCCAGGACGAACCAGGCCCGGGCTGGCATCAGCGCAGTTCACCCCCCGGGACCGGGACGCTCGCCAGGATGTCCTGCACGATAGCTCGGGCGTCCACCTCACGCACCCGGGCCGACGAGCCGAGAATCAGGCGGTGCGCAAGCGCCCCGACAGCCACCTGCTTGATGTCATCTGGTAGGACGTAAGCTCTGGCTTGAAGCGCAGCCACGGCCTGGCCGCAGCGAAAGAGCGCCAGGCTGCCCCGCGGGCTCGCCCCCAGGTACAGTTCCCCATGACGGCGGGTCGCCGTCACCAGGTCGAGAATGTAGCGCTTGATCTCGGCCGAGACGGCCACCTGGCGAATCGCCTCCTGCGCAGCCCGCAACGCACGGACGTCGACGGCCTCCTGGAGGCTCTCCAGCGGATGTGACACCTGCTGTCGCTCGACCATGCGTATCTCATCTGAGAGCATCGGATAACCAAGACTGATGCGGAGCAGGAATCGATCGAGCTGGGCTTCCGGCAGCGGAAACGTGCCCTCGTACTCAATCGGGTTCTGCGTCGCCAGCACCAGGAACGGGGAGGGCAGCGGGTGGGTCACGCCATCGACCGTCACTTGCCGCTCCTCCATGGCCTCCAGCAACGCCGCCTGGGTCTTGGGGGTGGCACGGTTGACCTCGTCCGCCAGCAGGATCTGAGTCATGATCGGACCGGCACGGAACTCGAATTCGCCCGTCTTCTGATTGAAGATCGATACCCCAGTGATATCACTGGGGAGCATGTCCGGGGTGAATTGAATCCGATTGAAGGTGCAGCCAATCGACCGGGCCATGCTCTTGGCCAGCATGGTTTTTCCCGTGCCGGGCACATCCTCGATCAGAACATGACCCTGGCACAATAGCCCGATCACGGTCAGCTGGACGGCTTCCCGCTTCCCGACGATCACCCGCTCAACATTCTCGGTCAGGCGATCGGCAAATGCCTTGACCTGTTCCATGCAGGTCCCTCCGCAGGAAATCGAAGTGGATTGTACCCTTCAATGGGTGGAGGATCGACAGGCTACAGCCGTGCCAGCAGCACGAGTCCGGCGCTCCAGAACAGGGCGTAGTTCAGCGGGCGGCGCCAGCCGTGCGCTGCACAGAACAATGTTGTGGCCAGCACCATTCCCACCGCCAGGCGGGCCATGGCGAACGGTTCCCGGAAGGTTGAGAACGGCAGAAACGCGATCAAAGCCGCGTTGAGGAGCAAGGCAATGGTCTCCCGCCCTCGATCCCCCCCCAGCAGCCTGCGCCCGGCCACCACCACTCCCCACACCGCCGGGAGCAGAATGCTGGGCGCCAGTAGCAGGAGGAACAGCAAGAGCACTCGGGCATCGACCGCCCCCACCCGCGCCAGACCAAAGAAGGGCAGCCACTCGAATCCAGTGGCGCCGGCGCCACCACTGCCGATACCCGGCTCCCCAAACTGCAACCACAACCAGGCCTGCCAGCCGGCGAACCCGAGCCCGAACAGCGAGAGTACCCCCACCGCCTTCCGGTCGCGGTGAAAGCAAGCGGCCAGCCATGCCGCCAGCCAGAAGAGGAGCGTGGTCTCTTTGGCCAGCAGGGCCAACCCAAGAGCGGCGCCGCCTGCCGTAGGACGATCGGCCACCAGCCAGAAGAACCCGGCCGCGGCCAGGCCGTAGGCCAGCGGCTCGCTCAGGTCAATCCCGGCCGGGCCGACGACGCCCACCCATAGACCATACGCCAGCGCATACCCGGTCCACATCCCTTGCCGGTCCAGAACGGCAGCCACGGCCAGGGTCCCCAGGAAGTGCGCCATCAGGCTGACCGCAGGCAGCAGCCAGGGGATCGAGTCGGTCCGTCCGAAGGCCAGCCAGCGCGCCAGTGCTGGATACAGAATCCGTTGATACCGGTAGGCAGGGGCATCGAGGTGGGGTTGGACGGCGTCCGGCAGCCAGTCGCGGGCGATGTAGAAATTGAATTGCCCGTCGTATCCTTCTGACCCCGCGGGCTCCCCGTTGGCGAATCGCTCGCCAATCGTCGCCAGAGCCAGTGGATCCCCGCCGCCTCGAACAAGACGGTAGCCTGCGAAGCCCGCGGCGACGATCAGGGCCACGACTGCCGGCCAGAGAAGCCTCAGCGCCTTCGCCACACCCACCCCAAACCGAGCATCGCCATCAAACCAGCTGCTGTGAGGGCTAAGCCCGCGGAGAACGCCGCCGGGCGGTACTCCAGGCGAACGGTGTGCGTCCCAGCTGGAAGCCAGATCGCTCGGAAGGCCCCGTTGGCTGGCAGAATCGCGGCGCCACGCCCGTCTACTTGCGCCCGCCAGCCCGGGTAGTGCAGGTCGGACACCACGACCCAACCGCCCGCCTCACCGCCTGCCTTGAGCTCCAGGAAGCTGCTGCCTTCCGAGAGCACCTCCACCCAGCCCGGACCTCCGCCGGGCGGCTCGGAGCGGCAATCTTCAACCTCGAGAACCACTTCCCTTTCTAGATCGTAATGTCCTGAGAAGGCTGCCTCGAGGGCGTCTTCTGGCGAGCAGGCCGCGACGGCATCCGGCACGAACCGGAGCCGCCGTGCCCCGGAGACCGCACGGTAGTCCGGCAAGCCCTGAGTCTCACCCGGCTCAGCAACCCAGCCGACGTCCATGAACGCTAGCACACGCTCGCGAGTCGTAGCATCTGCGCCCTCGAGTCGCTCGATCCAACCTGCATAACGCGCCGGCAGCAACGGATCGAAGTTGTTGGCCGAAGGGATCCCATCCAGCATCGGCGTATTCGGCAGGCCTGAGGCGCGGACGGTCTCGACCTCCAGGTCAGGATCAAATCGATCGAAGCGGAAGTACGCCTCGAACTTCAGCTCTTCCTCGATCGCCGCCGGCATGTAGAGCCGGTGTCCGCTTTCGAGAGCCGTCAGGGCACTCTCGCCCCGGTAGCCTGCCGCGGAGATCGTTGGGTTCAATCCCACCACCGCCAGCAGCAGATCGGAAAGCAGAAACAGTCCCAGACCCACGCTCCAGCTCAGGCGGGCGATGCCGGACCGGGTAAGGGTCAACACGCCGACCGCCGTCAGGGTTGCCCCGGCAATCGCGAAGGAACGGATGAAGCTCGGGTCTAGGCTGGGAAGCAGACGGCCGGCGAGCAGGGCGAAGCCAATCATGCCCGCGGCACCCGCCGTGCCGAGCCGAGTCCAGTACAGCCCCCTGCCCTGAGGCGCCCGCCAGGCGTCGGCACCGTCGGCCGCGAGCAGACAGAGGGCGAAGACTGCCAGCAGGCTCCAGCGAGTGGGCGCCTGGAAGAGGTCGAACGTCGGCACCCAGCGGAAAAGGAATGGATAGATCGGTGTGTTCTTGCCGAGGGCGAGCACCAGCGAGACCAGCACGACGCCTGCCAAGAATCGGCTTCGGCCTGTGAATGGCGAGGTGCCTCGGACCGCCCGCACCGACTCGGTCACCGCCAGCAGGAAGGCCAGCATCCCGATATAGAGCGCATCCTCCCAGTAGTTGGCGTAGCCCCAGAAACCACCATAAGCGGGATGTCCAAACAAGCCTGGCAGCAGCCAACCCAGCAGGCGCCAGGGCCAGAGTGAGTAAGTCAGGCCGACCGCCGGGTCCACCGCTTGTGAGCGCGGCGACAACAGTAGGTACTCAAGCGTGGGTAGGAGCTGGGCGGCAGCCAGCGAGAAGGCCAGTCCGAGAGTCAGGGCCAGGAAAGCCACCACGGGGCGCCAGCGCAGACTCTGCCGGGAGACCGAAAGTCGCCACGCCACCCAGGCTGCGGTCATCAGCAGGCTGTACCAGGCGGTCTGGGCGTGCCCGGCGAGCCACTGCAGCCCCAACACCCCGGACAGGACCAGGGCGGCCCTTCCGATGGCTGCAGACGCCTCCCGTGCCACGATGCGCGTGACCAGCCCTTCGGCGGCCCAGATCATCCAGGGCAGCCAGGCTACGGTGTTGTTGATGCTCTGAAATCCGGAGCGTGCGACCATGTAGCCTGACAGCGAGAAGCCCAGGCCAGCGACAGCCTGCCCGATCTCGCCGATGCCCAGGCGCCGGCATAGCAGCACCATGCCCAATCCGGCGACGATCAGGTGCAGCATCGTCAGCGCCGTCTGGGCAACCGCCGGCTCGACGATCAGCATGCTCCAGTTGGGGGGGTAAAGCACACCGGATTGGTAGTTGGCCAATAGAGGCGCCCCCATCCCGACAAGTGGATTCCAGAGGGGAAGCTCTCCCCGCAGAATTGACTCCGCGGCGAAGTCATGCCACGGCACGAATTGCAGCAGCGGAGTCCCCCAATACAGGACCTGGCCAGTGGCAAGCGCCGGACCAAGCAGCAGGATCGGTCCGAGGACCACCAGCAACCACGGGAGCGGCTTGAGGGTGCGGTCAGGGATCGACGGCCAGGACGACATAGCCACGCTCGTTGTAGAGTTCGAAGGCGCCAAGCGATCCAATGCTCGACCAACCCGGCATCGCCGCCTGTCCCGACTCCAGAAGCACTCCATCGACGCCATACTCGGACACAAAGGCCGCCCGCTCACCAGACGTCAACTGCCCGCCCAGGAAGGCATTCAGCCGGGGCAGGGTGACGTGCAGGTTCGTCGATTCGGGTCCGTGCCCCGCCACGACGAACACGTTGGCCCAGGCGGGCAAGGCATTGCTGGCTTCGAACCCAGCC
>JALHUE010000243.1 GCA_022866145.1 Anaerolineales bacterium
CAACCACCAGGCGTCCGTCGGGCAGTCCTTCCGGCTCCAGGTAGCGACCGGCGCCGTAGGTTTCCCTTCCGGCAAGGCCGTCGGCAAACGGCAGGAAGTAGCCGTAGGCATTGCGATAGACCGTCAGTGACGCCGGCTGTCCCTCGACGTCGAAGCGGATCCTGCCCCAGCGCTCGTACGCCTGAATGTCTCCGGTTGTGGTCAGCATCCGAACGTCCTCTGGCACGGGGAACTGCTCCAGGGCGACCTCCAGCGCCAGCGATGGATTCTCCGGGAAGTATTGCAGCCCGGAAAAGGTCTCCTTCTGCTCTGCAGTCAATGGGCTGTCGGGGCTGGTCCGGAAGAAGGCGTCTTTCTCGCGGCGAAGATCATCCAGCTGGCTCATCGCAGCCTCCGGCGCCAAGGATAGCAGGAGAGGCGCGGCCTGCGAAGGGCGGAAAGGGGATTCTTCCTCGCTTGACCATTGGCTGTCCGCGGCTGGCTGTCGGCCCCGGCGAAAGGGATGTTCGGGCGGAGGTGCCGCCCCCGGCGCCCGGCGCAGGGCTCGACAGGGGCAACCGCGGGCGAGCCAGCGCTTCAGGGGAGCGGGTCGGGTGGCGAGGGGGAGGGGCCTCCGAAGCGGCGCTGGCGGGATGCATAGGCCTCGAGCGCCCGGAAGAATTGCTCCCGGCGAAGTCCGGCCAGTACACGTCCCAGGCGTAGAACCCGGCAAACGCGGCCGGCCACAGCCGGAAGTTCGACAGGCGCATCTCGCCCCCGCTGCGAAAGACCAGGTCGAGGCCCGTCTACCCAGCGGTAAACAGGTAGGCGGTCACTGGCGGCAGTCCGATGCACCGCTCGCTCGATCCGATTGCGGGTCGATGGGGGCAGCGGGTCGAGGCTGCCCAAGTGCCGCAGCCGCACACCGTTTCGGTCTAGATCATCCAGCTCGCGGCCGAGGGTGCGGTCGATCAGCCCGGGCAATCCCTGCACCTCCGCCTTCGGGCGGTTGCAGTAAGGCATACAGCCTCAGGGAGCCGATGCCGGCTTCAACGCAGACGCGAATGCCGCTGCGCGCGTTTTCGACTCCGCACGCTGTCCGGCCAGGCGGGGTAGCCCGCCAGCGATTGCCCAGCGTCCGTTACCGTTCATGAGGATCCCGACATGCCTGGCCTGGGGGCGAAGGAGGGGTGACGACGCCTGACCCCCGTCCGGCGAGATGTCCATCATTCATCGCCACCGGATCGCGCCTGTCGCCCGTCTGACCTGGGCTGACCGGGCGGGGAAGCGGCCGAGGCTGGATAGCCCTGCCGACGGCCCGGGCTTGCGATCTGCCAGGACAGCACGGCCAGCGGAAGCGACATCAGGGCCAGCGCTGCCAGGAACGGAGGCCACAGGAATCGCTGAGGCAGAACGTCCAGCACCGCCTGGGTGCCAAGAGGTGCCGCTCGCAGGGCATCCCAGGTGAAAACGCCGACCGCCAGCAGGGCGCCGAAGGCGGCGCCGATCCAGACCGCGACTCGCA
>JALHUE010000244.1 GCA_022866145.1 Anaerolineales bacterium
AACCGGCTGCCCCTGGCGGAGGATCGGTTCGCTGGGTCCGAAGCGCAGGCGGTCCAGCCGGTGCGTGGCGGCGAGCAGCCGGGGGTGAGGCAGGTAGGGCAGGGCCCTGGCAAGGGTCTCATCCACCAACTCCCCGTCCGAAATCACGACCGTGCGTGTCGTATGGGCTGCCAGGGTCGGGTCGTGGGTGACCAGGGCAATCGTCTTCCCCGCCTGCGCCAGGTCCGCGAACAGGCGAACGATCGACTCCGCCGAGCGCGAGTCGAGGTTGCCTGTGGCTTCATCGGCCACGATCACCGGCGGATCATTCGCCAGGGCGCGGGCGATGGCGGCGGCCTGCTGTTGTCCCGTGGAGACCGCCCCCGGCAGCAGGTGGGCCTGGCCCTCAAGCCCGACCTGCCGCAGCAGGTCGAGGGCGCGCGCCGGCCGCCCCTGGAACTCGCCGTGGTTCACATAGTCCATCGGCAGCATGACGTTCTCCAACAGCGTCAGCATCGGCAGCAGCTGGAAGAACTGGAAGACGATGCCGACGGTCTGGCCGCGCCAGCGGGCTCTTTCCGACTCGGTCAGGCCGTAGATGTCCAGACCGTCGACCAGGACCTTCCCGGAGGTAGGGTGATCGATGCCGGTGATCATGTTCAGCAGCGTCGACTTGCCGCTGCCGGATTTCCCGACGATCGCCACAAACTCGCCCCGGTTCAGGGTCAGATCGAGGCCTTTCAAGACCGGGAACTCGCCGGCATGGTTGCGAAACGTCTTCTTGAGTTCGCGGATCGCGATGATCGGCTCGATCTGCAGAGGGCTCAGGGGGAGGGCGGGGGATGTCATGCGGTTCGTCCGCCGCGTCCGTTCCCGCCATGCTCGCCCAGACTCTGTGTGAGCACACCATCGGTCAGTTGGACCTGGCGCGAGAACAACGGGGCAAGGCTGGAGTCGTGGGTCACCATGACGATCGTCTTGCCCTGCGCCACCAGACGGGTGAATGCCTCAAGGATGTGGTCGGCGGTGACCGTATCCAGGCTGCCGGTCGGCTCATCGGCAACGAGCAGTTCGGGGTCATTGGCCAAGGCGCGGGCGATCGCCACTCGCTGCTGCTGTCCGCCGGAGATCTGGGCGGGCTTCTTGCCGGCGTGCTCTTCCAGCTCGACCAGGCGAAGCAGCTCCATGGCCCGCCCGGCGCTCTCCCGCCGGCTGTAGTCGCCGCACAGGTCGATCGGCAGCATGATGTTCTCAAGCAGGGTGAGCATCGGGAGGAAATGGAAGGCCTGATGGACAACCCCGATGTGCTGGCCGCGGAAGACAGCCAACTCCGCCTCCGGCATGGTGTGAAAGGCGTAGGATCGGCCATTGGGGGTGAGCACGACTTCGCCCGACGTCGCCTGATCGATGCCGGTGATCATGTTCAGCAGCGTCGATTTTCCGGCGCCCGATTTGCCGATGACGCCGATGAACTCGCCGCGGGCGACGCTGAGCGAAACGCCCTTCAGGGCCGGGAAGGGTCCGGCCGGGCTGTCGTATTCTTTGACGACATGGCGCAGTTGGATCAATGGGGGATGGGATCCCCCGGGTTCAACAGCAGTGTTCGGCATCCAAGGTGCTCAGTGGCACGTCCCAGCCGCGTGTACGGTGGCACGGGCAACAGGACATGTTATCACAAGCATGCAGCGAAACTGCCTTGGCGGCGCTAGGACTCATGGACCATTAACAATACCGAAAGGCCATCGGCTTGATGTCAGGCATGGGTCGGCCAGGTCCCGAGGGGCACGGGCGCAGAGCCCTCGACGGAGCAGGGCATATAATCCCCGCAGCATGGAGCCCCGTTGACCTCGAGCGCAGCCACATCCGGCGGGTCCAATACCGCCCCGACGTCTCATGAGGAGAGCCTGTTGCCTGAGCCCGGACTCGGCGGGGGGAGCAGCCGCACCGTCAGCAGGATCGTCTTCTGGTGCGGCTTCGTGCTGTTTGTGGTTGCCAGGATGGCCTATGCCGTTGTGCCTTCCCTCAGCCGAGCAGAGCCGGTGGAGATCGACGATGCCTATCGCTATCTGGCGCAGGCGCAGGTGATGGCTGAGTGCTTCGACGGAAGCTGTCCCGCCATTCAGTCCCTGGCGATGCAAATGCAAGTGGAAGGTGGCGACGAAGAAGTCGCCTTCCACCGCCTGCGGACCGACATCCACCTCTTCACCTACTTCCATCCGCTGTACTCGCTGGTGCTCACCGGCCTGCGCGCTCTCGGGCTGGGCGCTCCCCAGGCCTACAACCTCGCCTCAGCCGTGCTTGGGTTTGTGGTGTGCGTGGCGATTGGCCTGTGGATCAGGACGGTTTGGGGGCCGGCGGCCGCCGGGATCGCCCTTGGGCTGCTAGCGTTCTACCAGCTGCCGGGCCAGGGGCTGCACTTCGTACCTGGAACCCTGGCCTGGGGCTGGGCCGCCCTGAGCTGGGTCGTGATCCTTCGGCGTGACGTCAAGCGCTACCGCTATCTTCCGCTGCTCTGGATCGCCGCCCTGGGCACCCATCCGATGGGCGTGTTCTACGTCGCCGCCGCCTTGCTGATGATTGCCTGGATGAACGGCTGGCGGATGGACCGGCCCGCGCAACGGCTGCTCGCCGTTGGTGTGCTGCTGGTGCTGGGGCGGGTGATTCTAGCGGGACTCGTGCCCGTCTTTGCGCTGTCCGGGGATGCGGAGAGCTACTACGCCACGGGGACAACCTGGGGGCAGGCGTTCCAGCTCGGGGGCGCCAACCTGCTCGACCTGGTCGCCAGGTGGGGAGCGACCTACTGGAGCCTGGCTGCTGCCGCCCTTCTCGTCGTGGTCGGCCTAGCCGCAACTCCGGCCTCGCACGCCCGCCGGGTCTGGGCCGCGGGCCTGTCGCTGGCTGCGATCCTGTTGGCCAGCTTGGGGTATTACCATCCCGTTCACGGGAGCACCGCCACCGGGCGGATTTGGGCGAGCGTGGCGTTCTTCTTGATCGGAGCCGTTGGCAACGCCATCACCTTCTGGCTGGGCGCCTTGTGGACTTGGATCGCCCGGATTCGGCGGGGTGCGGGTGCCGCGCCCGCCGGTTTGATTGTGCGCGGCGCGGGCTTGCTGCTGCTCGGAGCCCTGGTCCTCCGATCCTTGGCGACCAATCTGAGGTATTCCTCACAGGCCTTCGCAGAAGGAATCCTCAAGGCGACGACCAAAGACGACCTTGGGCTGGGGGGTAGCGACGCATTCGCCCCGCTCCTGGAAATGGCTCCCGACCAGGCGGCCCTGTTTGTCGATGAGATTTCGTTGTACGCCGGCTTGGCGCATGGGGCCCTCGAACGAGAGGCCGTCTACCTGCCCATCGTCGCCGGAACGGAGGGCGAGCGGAGGTGGGTTCAGGCCAACGATCGGCTGGCGTACGTTGTGGGCCTATCCCCGGTCAGCCAGATGCCCTGGCTGCGCCAGGGGGGTCTCGCCCTCGGGCCCGGGACACCGCTTGAGGTTCTCAGCAGTACCACCCCAGGGCCAGACTGGGACGCGATCCGGCTTGAGAACTTGGGAGATGCAGCCACTCTGCTGCTCAGCCGCGGCGAGATTCTGCGCTCAGGTGCCGAGGCGTTGAACGTGCCCGCCGGGTTCTCGGGCTGGATGCCACTGCCCGAGTCGCTCGATGGTGAGACGCGGTTCTCATTGATGACAGCCTCGGATGCCGGGCAGGTGCGTGTTCTTGGGCTGCGTCTGGATGGCGAGGCAGCCACGAGTTGGCCGTGGGATCGAGGCGTCCGCCTGAGCGCCATCGATCCCTCCCGACCCTCACAGCCGGTAGTTGTCTCGCTCTCGACCTCGAATCTTGCACAAGCAGCGGGATTCCCTGTGGAGGTGGTCTCAGATGATCAGTCGGTCCTTCTGGCGAGAATCCGGCGTTAGGCGCTGGCGGGTATTCTCTGCCCTGCAGGGCAGCTGCGCCTCCCTCAGGCTCTCACTCGCGGGGGGTGGCCGGTGAAGCGCATCGCCGTTCTGACCCGCGGGGGAGATGCACCCGGGATGAACAGCGTGATCCGCGCCATCGTCCGGGCGGGAGCCGACCGGGGCCTGGAGGTGTACTGTGTGCGCCATGGTTTCAACGGACCGATCATTGGAGACATGCAGCGCCTCGGGCCTCGGGACGTTAGCGGCAGCATGCAACTGGCTCGGCTGCTCTGGCCGGACCATCAGCGGGGTGTCGATCTTCTTGCGGGGTGTCCCCGGCAGCCCTAGAATGGAAGTACACCCACCACGTTGGGTGCAGATCGTATTCCTGCCCGATGGGAGAGAAAGCGATGACCATTCGTCTTGACGGAAGCGGGCTGACGATCGAGAAGTTGGCCCGGATCGCACGTCTCAACGAGGAGGTTGAGCTCCCGTCTGAGGCGGTAGAACGCATCCGCCTCTGCCGGGCAATGCTTGAGGAGAAGCTCCAGGCGCACGAGATCATGTACGGGGTGAACACCGGCATCGGCGAGTTCTCCGAGGTCGCGCTCTCGGATGAGCAAGTGCGGCAGTTCCAGCGCTACTTGATCTACAACCACGCCGCCGGGATCGGGGACCCGGCCCCGGTCGAGCACGTCCGGGCGGCCATGGCCAGCCGGGTGAATGTCCATGCCCACGGCAACTCCGGGTGCCGGCCCGAGATCCCCCAGACCCTGGTGGCAATGCTCAATCGGGGCGTTACCCCGGTGGTCTGCCAGAAGGGCTCGGTGGGGGCTTCCGGGGACCTGGCGCCGATGTCCCAGATCGCCCTGCTGCTCATGGGGGAAGGGGAGGCATACTTCCAAGGGCAGCGCCTGCCGGGAGCGCAGGCGATGGAGCGCGCCAAGATCCCGATCCCCGATCTGCAGGCACGCGACGGCCTGGCGGCGATCAACGGCTCGAACTTCCTGACCGGCATGAGCGCCCTGCACCTGTTCGATATGGAGCGCTGGCTCAAACAAGCCGAAATCGCGTGTGCCATGTCCCTGGAAGCCTTGCTGGCGAATCTCAAGCCCTATGACGTTCGCCTGCACCAGGCGCGCGGGTTTCCTGGCGCTGTCCGGTCGGCCATGGCGATCCTGAAGTGTGTCGATGGTTCGGACCTGCAGACGGGCAAGCTGAAGAGCAAGGTGCAGGATGCGTATTCGATGCGCTCCTCACCCCAGGTCATCGGGGCGGCGCACGACATGCTGGCCTATGCCCGCAGCCAGGTCGAGATCGAGTTGAACGGGGTAGGGGACAATCCGATCTTCCTGCCGGAGGCGCGCCTGACACTCACCGGCGCCAACTTCCAGGGGACGCCGGTATCGCTGCCCATGGATAGCATGGGAGCGGCGATCACCATGGTTTGCGTGCTGTCCGAGCGCAGGCTCAATCGGCTGACCAACCCCGCCCTGAGCGTCGGCCTGCCGGCGTTCCTGACGAAGGGAGCCGGGATGTTCTCAGGGATGATGCTGAGTCAGTACACGGCCGACACGCTGATTGTCGAGCAGCGGCTTTTGTCGGCTCCGGCCTCGGTGCAGTCGATCCCGGCCGCCGCCGATCAAGAGGACTTCGTCTCGATGGGGATGAACACCGCCCTGAAGAACGGCCAGATCCTGGACAACGCCTACGGCATTCTGGGGATCGAGTTCATGGCT
>JALHUE010000245.1 GCA_022866145.1 Anaerolineales bacterium
CGAGCTCCTGCTCCTGATAAACGATGCCGACCTGGAGGCGCTGCGGCCATCGATCGCCGCCGCCGTCGAACGCGGCCTTTCGGTCAGTGCGGTGCTCACCGGCCAGGGCGAGATCGACGGCGCACGCAGCGTTCACCATCCTCCACGCGAAAGCGACGCCCAGGAGCTGACGCACACCCTGGTGATTGTCGCCGGTCGGCGGGAGGCGCTGGTGGCCAGCAGCCGCGAGCCGGCGGCGGCCACCGTCACCAACAATTCCAGCTGGGTGTCGATCGCACGCCAGTTCCTTTGGATGGAACTGTTCGCTCAGAACGTTGTCGCCCGCCTCGGCTCGGAGCTGATCGATGGCCTGGACACGGAAGCCGGCGCGCTGCTCCACGGCCTGTCCCAGCCGCTGGATGGCGGAGCCCAGCCATGATCTGGAAGAATCTCTGGCGCCGCAAGACCCGCACACTGCTGACCATCCTGGGCATCGCCATCGGCGTCGGCGCCGTGGTGTCGCTGAGCGCATTTGGCGCCGGCTTCGCCACCGGCTTCGAACGCATGATGTCGGGCTCGAACGCCGATCTGAGCGTGGTCCAGAAGGATGCCATGATCTCCTTCCTCAGCATCCTGGAGGAGGAGGTTGGCGACGACCTGCGCTCAATCGCAGGAGTCGAGGCGGTGTCTGGCAGCATCATGAGCCTCGTCCAGATGCCGGAGTCACCGTACTTCACCGTGTTCGGCGAGGAGCCACGCGGCTTCCCGATCGAGCACTTTCGGGTGGTGGAGGGCCAGCGGTTGAGCGGGCGGCGTCAGATCCTGATCGGGCGCCTGACGGCGTCCGCCTTCAACAAGCGCGTCGGTGACAGCTTCAAGCTCAGCCACTCCACCTTCAGGGTCGTCGGCATCTATGAGACTGGCGTCAACATGGAGGACGGCGGCGCAGTCATTGCCCTAGAGGATGCTCAGCGGATCTTCGATCGGCGTGGCCGGGTGAACAACTTCTCGCTCAAGCTGCGCGATGCCCAGCGCATCGATGAAATCAAGGCGGAGATCGAGACAACCTATCCCGAGCTTTCGGCCAACCGATCCGGCGACGCTACGATCCAGACTGAAGCGCTCGGCATGTATCGCTCCATGGGCTGGTTCCTGGGCATGTTCGCCGTGATCGTCGGCGGGCTGGGCATGATGAACACCACACTGATGAGCGTGTTCGAGCGGACGCGCGAGATTGGCGTCTTGCGGGCCCTGGGCTGGCGCCGCGGCCGCGTGATGCGCCTGATCCTCGGGGAATCCCTGGCCATCGCCCTGATCGGAGGCTTGGCCGGACTGGCACTCGGCATTGGCCTGACCTCACTTGCCAGCCTCTCCCCCAGCGTCGCCAGCATGCTGCAAGGCGTCTACGAACCGCAGATCTTCCTCCAAGCGCTGATCATTGCCTTGCTGCTGGGAGGGATGGGAGGGGTCTACCCGGCCTGGCGTGCTTCGCACCTCGAGCCGGTGGAGGCGATGCGCACCGAAGGCGGCGCGGCGGTCGCCCCTGGCAAGCTGGCCACCTTCCTGCTGCGCCGCTTCGGCCGCGGACCACTGCGCAACCTCTGGCGCCGGCCCACCCGCACGCTGGTCACCGCCACC
>JALHUE010000246.1 GCA_022866145.1 Anaerolineales bacterium
CCCGACATCCTGGTGGCCCTGATTGGCAACTCCTGGCCGGAGCAGCTGGCGGCGGCCATCGTGCGCATCCTGCTGATGATCACTGCCTGGAACCAATTCATGTTGTACCGGCTGCTGTATGGGACGGCGGAGTTCGGCGGCGGCGATCCGAACGCGCCGATCATTCCTGAGGTGATCCCCAACCGCGCCCCCAAGCTGGCCGCCGCCGGCCGTCTGATGGCATCGGTGGCGCTGGCGCTAGCAGTGGCCGCCATCCCGCTGACAGACGCAGGCGCAAGAGTTCTGGCTTTGCATCTCGCCCTCGTCCTGGCTACCTACGGACTCGGCCTGGGTGTGGGTGCGGCCTTCTCGCCGATGCCGCGCCGCGGCCCGGCCTTCCAGGCGGCAGGCATCGCCGCCGCAGCCTATCTGCTGGCGCTGATCGTGGGCGCCTGGTCGGTCGCTTGACGACTCGCAGCATGGCCCAGCCCCCCGCCCAGGCACGCCCATCTCCAGCCCCCGTCCCGGCCGGGATCTTGCGCACCTACCGGCCGCCGCCCGCTTACCGAACCCTGCTCTGGGGCATCGCCCTCGCAGCCTGGATTGTGGCCGCGATCCTGGCCGTGATCGGCTTATGGCGCTGGGGACTGGCTGTGCTCCACTACGGGCCGGTGGTCGTCTGGCCCTGGTCGGCGCCGTGGTTCGCAGCCGCAACGGCCGTTGTGGTCCTGTCGCTCTGGCTGACGTTCAACGCCTTCGGCGCCTCCGGCCGAGCAGTCCACGAGCTGCGCACCGGTCTGTTGATCGAGGGACGCCGGGAGCGCACCCATGTACCCTGGACGGCGGTCTCAGGCATCTACACTTCAGCCATCCACTATCTCATCCCCATGTTGAGCACGCCCCGCCTGACGATCGAGCTGCTGTCCCATAGCGGCCGAAGCATCCGCCTGCCGGCTGTGCTGTCCGGGGCAGACCATCTGGTGAGCACCATCAAGGTCCGCACCTACCCCAGGCTGCTCGAAGAGTATCGCCAGGCCTTCAACACCGGCGCGCCGCTGCACTTCGGTCCTCTCGAGCTCAACCGGAACGGGATGCAGTATGGCAAAGAAACGCTAGCATGGGCTGAGGTTGCTTCTGTTACACTCGAGCGCGGGCGGCTGTGGGTCCGCCCGATGAGCGGCCGGGGATGGCGGATCGCTGTCCGGCGCATCCCGAACGCCGAAGTGTGCCTGCAGTTGGCATCTCACCTGGGAAGTGGAGCATGACCCCGACACAACGACGCACTGCCTCCATCCTTTTGCTGGTTGCCTTCCTGGCCGCCGGGTGTGGGCTCGCGCCTGCGGTCCAGGCTCCTGCTGACTCGCCGACGGCTGCCGCCTCCGCCCCTGGGCTGTCGCAGGTGGTCTTTCGGGTTGTGGCCCCGGCCGGCACGGCCACGGACAGCGGCCTGCTGCTGCAGGTGATGGATCCAGTCACTGGCTTCGCTTACAACAGCCAGGTGACCGCGATGGAGTCGATGGGGGACGGAAGCTGGCAGGCGTCCTTGAGCCTGGCTTCGGGATCGGTCATCGACTATCGGTACGCCCGCACGCTGCCCGCCCCTTCCGACGAGTACACCAGCGCCGGCGAGCCGGTCTCGCACCGGCGGGCCTTCGTACACGGCGACACGCTGGTTGAGGACGTGATCGCTGCCTGGCAGGATGCGCCCTTCGGCGGGGACACCGGCCGCCTGGTAGGCCGCCTGACGGATGCCTCGACTGGCCAGCCGCTCCCCGAGATCCAGGTCTCCGCCGGGGGGATGCGCACTTTCAGCGATGGCGAGGGCGCGTTCCGTCTGGATGGGCTGGTCCCCGGACTGCACACCCTGGTCGTCAGCAGCTTGAATGGAGCCTACCTGCCCGCCCAGCAGGGGGCGATCATCGCCGCCGAGAGCGCCACACCCGCCGAGCTCGGCCTGCAACCGGCGATGCCGATCCAGGTGGCTTTCGAAGTGACTCTGCCAGAGGGAACTTTCACTACTCAGCCCTTAAGGGTCGCCGGCAGCGCCTTGCAGCTGGGACATGCGTTCACCGACCTGGAGGGCGGCGTCGGGAGCCTGGCCAGCTCGAGCCCAACGATGGTTCAGGTCGATCCCACCCATGCCCTGCTGCTGCAAGCGCTGTACAGCGGCATGGACTTGCGCTACAAGTACACCCTCGGGGACGGCCTGTGGAGTTCCGAGCGAACGCCTGCCGGTGCGTTCTACACGCGTCAGGTGATTCTGCCGGATCACGATGTGACCCTGTCCGACACCGTCAGCCGCTGGGACAGCGGCGGCAAAGGCCCGCTGGTGTTCCAGGTCACCGTCCCGGACGTGACCCCCCCGGCCGAGCAGATCAGCCTGCAGTTGAATCCCTTCACCTGGTTTGAGCCCCTGCCGATGGCCGCCAGCGGCCCCGGCAGCTGGCAGCTCAGCCTGCTCGGCCCGCTGGACTTCGACTTCCCCCTCACCTACCGCTACTGCCGCAATCTGCAGTGCGGCAGCGCCGCTGAAGTGCCGCCGGGCGAGCCGTCGGCGCGCCAGGCATTGCCGGCGGACGGGCGGCAGGACCGGGCGGACTCGGTCACCGCCTGGGCATGGTATCCGGCGCCGCCAGCCGAAGTCACGGTCGTTGCCCCGGACCTTGTGCCGCGGCCCGGGCTGCAGGCCGGCGTCGAGCTGGCTCCGATCTATGACCTCAGCTGGGCCGCCTCCCTGCCCCAGGCCCTCGCCGAGCTCGCCAGCATCGGGTCGAATGCTGTGATCTTCACGCCGGCCTGGGCGATGCAGGCCGCCTCCCCGACCCCCGTGCTCGGGTTCGAGCCCGGGCTTGGGCCGTTCCAGCAGGAACTGAAGGCGGCGATGGCCGAAGCCACACGCCAGGGGATGCAGCCGATCCTGCATCCCGTGCTGCGGGCGCCCGGCGAGGATGCTCCCGGGTGGTGGGCCGCTTCCCCGCGCGATGGCGCCTGGTGGACGGTGTGGTTCGAAATGTACCGCTCCTTCGTGCTGACCTATGCCCGGGTGGCAGCCGAGGCCGGGGCAGCCAAGCTCGTGCTGGGTGGACCGGAGGTGGCGCCATCGCTCCCCTCCGGCAGCCTGCCCGATGGCTCGCCTTCGGGCGCACCGGCGGATGCCGACCTGCGCTGGCGGGCCCTGATCGGAGAGGTTCGCACCATCTACCCTGGCCGGATCGCCTTCGAGCTGGAGCTGGGTCGGAGGCTGCAGACACCCCCGGAGTTCCTGGAGGCCGTGGACGAGGTCCATGTGTACTTCCACCCATCGCTCGGCCCGGCTGGTGGAATGACACCGGAACAGATGGCCGCCACGGTTAAGGTCCTGGTCGACGGCAGCCTGCTCTCGACGCCCGCCCTTGCCGTCAAGCCGCTGGTGCTCAGCGTCGAGTATCTTTCCGCCGAGGGCGGCGCCACGGGCTGCGTGCCCACCGGCGGCGACTGTCTGCCGCCGTCGGCGTTTGACGCCGGCGGGGAGGGCGCGGCCTCAGTGGCGGTGGATCTGGGGGAACAAGCCAACGCCTTCAACGCAGTACTGCTAGACGCTTATCCGCGTCCGGAGATCACCGGGTTCTTCGCTCGGCGCTACAATCCCACGGCTGCCTTGCAGGACAAGTCCGCCTCGGTCAACGGAAAACCGACGCGGGATATGCTGTGGTACTGGTACTCCCGCATGGCCCTCCGCTGATCCTGGCCGGGGACGGAAGCCTGCAGCAAGATGAGCAGGGCTCCTAGCAAGACGACGCGCAGTCTCGGCCGACGGGGGCCGGACCCCATCAGCCGGGACCGCTCACCAGCCGCCTGAGGCGGATGCCCTTTCAACCATCGACTGGTCCGCCGCCGGCCCATCCATCGGGGAGTAGGCATGGATTTCCATCTGACCGAAGAGCATCGGATGTGGCAGCAAGCCGTGCATCAGTTCTGTGCCGATCGGCTGCGACCGACGGCCGCCGAATTTGACGCCCGGGCAGAGATGAACGTGGAGGCCGTGCGCGCCATGACACCGCTCGGGCTGCTGGGGATGGCGATCCCCGAGTCCCTGGGCGGAGCGGGAGTCGATGCCGTCAGCAGCGCTCTGGCGATCGAGGAGCTGGGCTGGGGCTGCGGGGGTACGGCGCTCACGGTCGCCGCCCACAACGCCCTCGGCTGTGCGCCGATCGCCTTGTTCGGCACGCCGGCCCAGAAGGGACACTGGCTGCCCGGCCTGGCGCGGGGCGAACCCGGCTTGGGCGCTCTGGCCCTTACCGAACCCGGCGCCGGCTCCGACCTGGCCGGCATCCAGACCTCCGCCCGCCAGGAGGCAGGCGAATGGGTGATCCACGGCAGCAAAGCCTGGATCACCAACGCTGCGGCGGCGTCCGTGATCATCACCCTGTGCCGCACCCATGCGGATGCCGGCTCCAGGTCCTTCAGCTTGATCCTTGTGCCCCGAGCCTCACCCGGATTGCATGTCCACCCTGCCGAGAAGAAGATGGGCGTGCGCGCCTCCCCAACCCATGCCCTGACCTATGAGGACGTCCGGGTGCCCATGGATCAGGTCCTGGGCGAGCCGGGTGCCGGCCTCAGCCAGACGCTGCAGGTTCTCGACGGAGGGCGCGTCGGCATCGCCGCCCTGTCCGTGGGGATTGCCCGGGCGGCGCTCGAGGAAGCGGTTCGCTATGCCCGGGAGCGGACGGCATTCGGCAAGACGCTGGCCCAGCATGAAGCCATCCAGTGGATGCTGGCCGACGCCGCAACGCAGATCGAGGCCGCCCGACTGCTTACCTGGCAGGCAGCCTGGTTGAAGGGTCAACAACTCCCCTACAGCAAGCAGGCGGCGATGGCCAAGCTGCTCGCCTCCGAAACCAGCGAGGCCGTGGCCCGCAACGCCATCCAGATCCTGGGCAGCTACGGCTACTCTCAGGAGTACCCGGTCGAGCGCATGTACCGCGACGCCCGCCTGATGACGATCGGCGAGGGCACCAGCGAGGTTCAGCGCATGGTGATCGCCCGCCGGGTGATTGAGGGGGGATAGGGCTCCCCGGGGCCGCCCCTCGATCTTCCGACGGCGGGTCTGGGGTTGGGGTGCGGTCAGGCAGCGGTCCGGCCTAGGCCGGATCGAGTTGCCCAGCCATACTGCGCTCCTCGGAAAGCAGGCAGCCCACAAGCCGCCCAGGCCGCCCCGGTCGGGTGGGCCGGCTTCCAGCCGCGAGCCCCAGGTCATGGAGCCGGATCTCCGGCAGACCGGCCTGCCTGAGAAGCGCCTTGAAGATACCTAGGAGGTTCCGCCGATCCTGCGGGGTGCCGGCCGGAGAAGGGCGGTTTGCCGGTCCGTCCGCGGAACTCCGCAGCTACCTACTCTTGCGCCCAGCGCTGGACGATCGCCGCCATCCGGTCCGCCGCCGCCTCCATGCCTTGCACCATCTTGAATTGCGTCCGGCAGCGGAGGAGATTGTGGTCCGGGGCGTGCGTCTTGAAGTAGATATCCCCCTGCAAATAGTCCGCCAGGAAGCGCATGCCGCATTCCAGGGTCATCAGTTGTGCGGCGAACGGAAGCAGATCGACCTCCTCCTGTTGGAGCAAGCCGCGGGTGGCTTCCAGGTAACCTCGGGTGTACAGCTCGAAGATCCCGATGTCGAACTCGACTCGGGAAAGGTCGGGTTCATCCTCGGCCCCGGTGTTGGCCAGGGAGCGGATGGAATCACCGAAATCATACAGGGACAGGCCAGGCATGACCGTGTCCAGATCGATAATGCACACGCCCTCCCCGTTGCGGTCATCAATCATCACGTTGTTGAACTTGGTATCGTTGTGGGTAATGCGTTGCTTCAGCCTTCCGGCCGCCAGCAGGTCCACAAGGATGTTCATGCTGTCGCTTCGCTGCAGGACGAATTCGATTTCGGGTCGCGCGGAGTCCGCCCGGTGCTTGACATCCTCCTCGAGGGCTCTTGTGAAGTCTACGAACCGCTTCCCGGTGTGGTGGAAGTCCGGGATGGTTTCAATCAGCTCGTCGGCCGGGAAATCACTCAACAGCTGCTGGAACCTGCCGAAGGCCCTTCCCGCCGATGAGACATGCTCAAGGTTCTCGACCGCTTCGTACGTCCTGGCGCCTTCAATGAACACGTAGACCCGCCAGTAGTCGCCTGCCGCGGTGCGGCAATGCGATCTCCCATCCACAGCAGGAATCAGCGTCAACGTCTCCCGAAGAGGATCTCCCCCGGAGGCCTGGATCTTGCGGCTCAGGTGGGAGGTGACGGCGACGATGTTGGCCATCAAGCCCTCGGGGTGCTTGAAGACGTTGTGGTTGATGCGCTGGAAGATGAAGCGTCTTTCGACAGCGTCCTGCCGGTAGACGGCAGCATACGTGTCATTGATGTGCCCCATCCCGTAGGGGCCTCCCGAGACAAACTCGCCGCTGATCGCAAACCGGCGCCCGATGGCCTGCAGGTCCGGCTCCATCCTTCAATCCCACAAGCGCCGGGGGTACACCCCGGCATCTACCAAGGCCGCGATTCGCTTGCGGGCGCGCGGGGCATCGGCCTGGTAGGTCAACCCGTACCAAGGCTCAGGGCTGCTCAGCACCTTCACCGTCGCCTGCTGCCGCACAAGCAACTGGTTGATTGCGTCCGGCAGAAGGAACTCCGTCTCGGTTGGATCGCCGCGCGCCAATTCGAGGAACTCGCCGAAGGCCTCCTGAAGCTTGGGGAAGATCCCGGGCGTGAACCCCCACATGTTCATCGACGCCAGGCCGCCGGGAGGGATGGGAGTCCAGCGGCCGCCTTCGTCCAGAAAGCCTACCCCGCCTTTGCCAGTCTCAATTCTGGCGCGTTCCCTGACTTCGACAAGGTATCCGTCCCGATCGACAACACACACCCCGCGCGAAACCTGTCCGTGCTCAGTCAGCGTGTTCTCCAGCGGAAATCCCACCATGCTCAGATCGAGCAGGCCATCTCGATCGTGGGCCCGCCTCAAGTAGGCCATCAGTGTGGTGAACGATCCCCGTCCGTAGAAATCGTCGGCATTGATGACGGCGAAAGGCGTGGAAATGCAGTCCCGACAGGTCAGGACTGCATGGCCTGTCCCCCACGGCTTGCGGCGCCCGTGGGGAATGGGCCCTGCCCCCAGCAAGGGCATCAGCGTCTGGAGGACGTACTCGATCTGGCAGCCGCGGGCAAGGCTCGCCTGCATTCTCGGCCGCAGTGCTTCCTCGACCGCCTCACTCACGACGAACACCACCCTCTCGAAACCGGCGGCCTGGGCGTCGAAGACCGAGTAGTCCAGGATGATCTCGCCCGCCGGGCCAACTGGCGCAACCTGCTTGAGCCCGCCGTAGCGGCGGCCGATCCCGGCCGCCATGATCAGGATCGCCGGACCTGCCTCACCTCCCTGCCCGGCCGTCCCTGCCCCGGCTACCAAGTCTTGGTCACTTTCTGCAGCCCTCGAGGGTGCTCGACATCCAGGCCTCTCTGCTCCGCCAGATGGTAGCTGAAGAGCTGAGCCGGCACGATGGCCACGAACGGACTCAGCCATTCCGGCACCCCCGCCGGGATGGCCAGCGGAGCCTTTGCCAGCCCGAGCGCCTCAGGCTGATTCGAGATCACCAGCAGGTCCACTTCCCGCGCGTGCACAAGTTCCCGCAGAACGCCAAGCAGGTCTGGCAGTACGGCCCCATCCGGCGCGATGGCCAGAACCGGGAAGCCTCGCTCCACCAGAGCCACCGGGCCATGGAGGAAGTCCGCCGAGGAGTAGGGCGCCGCCATGACATAGGCGAGCTCCTTCAGCTTCAGAGACCACTCGTGCGCCGTGGCATAGTTGAAGCCTCTACCCAGCACGACGCACTTCGTCATGTCCAGGTAGCGGGCAGCGGCCTGCTCGACCATCGGATCCAGCAGCAGGGCCTGGCTGACCCAATCCGGCACAAGTTCCAGCTCGCGCTCCCCCTCGCCTCCCGGCCGCAATCCGACCGAGAGCATGGCGATCGCCATGAGTTGGGCGGTGTAGGTTTTCGTGGCCGCAACTGACCGTTCCGTTCCGGTTTCGGTGAAGACCACCCAATCCGCGGTCGCCGCCAGAGGCGAAGAGGGGTCGTCGGTGATAGCCAGGGTCACCGCTCCCTGCCGGCGGCCTTCCTGCACGACCCTGACGATATCCGGCGACTGGCCGGATTGGGAAATACCGACCACCAGCGCCCGCTTCAGCACCGGAGGTGATTGGTACACACTAAACATGGAGGGCGCGGCCAGGGCCACAGGTATCCGATTGCGGATCCCCCACAGATACTTGGCATACAGCCCGGCATGATCCGAGGTGCCGCGCGCGGCGAGCAGCACAAAATCGACCTCTCGCCGTGCAACCTCCTGCGCCATGCGCCGCACATCGTCCATGCGCCTCGCCAGCAGGCGAGTCAGCACCGCCGGCTGATCAAGGATCTCCGATTTGAGGCTCACCTCGGGGGGTCTCCCAACCGAAGCAAGCGATCGCCGATCTCCTTACGGAACCCATCGATGAAGTGCTGAATGAAGTCCCCCGGCCGAAGGTCCGGGTTCACGATCAAGGGCGTGAGATCCATGGCGAAGATCGTCCCGGTGGTCAGATCGACCCCGTGCGAGGCGTGGTAGGTGGCGTTCGCCCGCCGCCTGCCCAGGGTCGCAAGATCATAGCGCTTGCCGCCGGCGATCTGCGAGTCGAAGACCCCGAGCAAGGCTGCCTGCAGATTCTCGTGCGGCGAGACGTCGAAGGCCACTTTCTCCGAGTCGCTCAGCCAATCTAGGTCCCTCCACACCTCGCAGCCATACAGCCGCTGCGGGCGTTCGACGGGCTTCAAGCCGCGCAAGGCTTCAACCACCCGCAAGGCGACAGCGACATGCGTGTCATGCTTGTCTGCCAGGTTGTGGGTGTAGACGATCTGGGGGAGGCTGGCTGCCAGCACCCTTCGCAGATCCTCCACAACCCCGAGGCCGGCGGGGTCTTTCACCGCCCCGCTGGGATGGTCGAGGAGGACCTGCGCCGCGTACTCTCCGACCACGGCCGCCTTCGTCTGCTCCGTGCGACGGACGGACCGCATCTGCTCGTCCGTATAGTCCCGGTAGGCCCCATCGCGGGGCGACCCGCTTCCGTCGGTTACGACGACGCCGGAAAACCAACGATCCTCCCGCTGGAAGCATTCCAGGATCCCGTGCAAGGCCATGATCTCGAGATCATCCTGATGGGCTCCAACGCCGAGATGGGTCGTTCGCTCCAGAGCGGCATCGGCGGGCAGACCATCCGGAACGAAGATCTCGGCCGTGTCCAGGTGAAAGCGCATGACAGCAACCCCCTATCCAGTGGACGGCAGACTGGCCGCCGCGATCGACTGGCCTACTCTCCGGCTGCGCTCGTCCGGCAATTGAAGGTGGATGCGAGAGGCCAGCTCGGGGAATTCTGAAGCCAAGACCTCCTGGGCCATTCCCAGGATCAACCCGCCGCCCTTGCCGGATGTGCACCGTCCCAGGATCAGCACATGCTTCAGGTCGTAGAAATCGGCGTAGTGAGCGACCGAATACCCAAGGTAGACGCCGATGGTCCTCCAGATTTGCTCCGCTCCTTCCGACCCTCTTTCAAGCAGCTCCTGCACATGCTCCAGCTGAGCCGCCTTGTCCAGGCTCCTCGGGACCTCGATCCCGACCCGCGGCGCCAGTCTGAAAACACACTGCTGAGAGAAGTAGAGCGCGCCCACCCCGGTGTCCCCGGACCACTCATCCACCGCCGCGCCCGGCGAGTAGTCCACCGGTGCAAAGGCCAGTTCGTTCAGCCATCCGGTGATGTTCCCCTCCCGGTTGACGAAGCCCCCTGCCTCGCTTGAACCCATGGCGATCCCCAGCACCGGATTGTCGTCTAGGGACATCGATCCGGCCAGGGCCGTCACATCGCCATCGTTGACGATCTCCAGCGGGACACCCAGTTCGTCGCCCAGGCGCAGGAATAAGTTGCGCACTTCCCCATAGCGCTCCTTCGGGACACCTCGGAAGAGCGAGGCAATGCGCACCTGGTTGTTGATGTAAATCCCTGCCGCACTTCCGCCAATGGCGTCGACGCGCGGCATCTTCACCGAAGCGGCCTGCAAGGCGTTCATGATTTCGCGGTAGTGATAGCTCGGGTCGTCCTGGTTTCTAGGATCCCAGACGACTTCTTCGCTGTACACGACCTGACCGTCCACCACCGCCGAAACCTTCCGGTCGGAGGCCCCCAGATCGAAACCGATACGGCATCCCTCCAGGTGTCTGCCGAGCGGCCGATCCCCCTCTCGTTCTGGCGGAACCGCTCCCGGCTCGCAGGTGACCACGTTGAAATCCTGTTCGTAGACGTCTTCGCCCATGAACTGACAGTCGAAGGCCCGCGAACCGCCTGGGGCGTAGCAGGATCGAAGGTGCTCTCCGATCGCGGCCGCCCCCCCAACATACACTCGCCAGCCGCCCTTCTGCCAGAGCAGGAACTTGAGCAGCCTCTCAGCGTACGCCAGGTTGGCCTGGGCGCGTGCGTGTCCCGCCGGGAGCACACGGGTGTCCATCCGGGAGATGGCACCGCCGTCTCGCTCCAACCCAAGGATCAAGGGAACCCCACCGCCCGCTGCATCGACCTCCTCCAGGAACGCTCGATTCGCCAGGACCGCAGGGCGGAAGCCATCATCCAGGGGCGGGACGAACCTCGGGGCGATCAACCTGAATGCCTCCCTCATGTCCACCCTCCACTCCTTTCGCCCGACGACGGGGGCAGCACACCCGGCAAAGCGTCTGGGTTCGCCTCAAAAGACTCACCCTCCGCCGGTGTCCGCACCGTCACTGGCTCCCCCGGTCGGCGTTTGGACCCTCCCCGCTCTGTTGCTGGCTTCATTCCGGTTCCTGCCAGGCTGCGGTTGGATGGGTTCGGCGCTACCCCGGAAAAGAGACGCCTACCGGATGACATACTCCAGGTCGACCGGAATCGGACCCGTCTGCCTGTCCTGCGGCCCCAACTCCACCCCTTGGGCCGATGGCCTTTCGGACCGCAGTTGAAGCTCCTGGTAGGCAGCCCACAGATCGGCGAGAGAAGTTTCCCCCTCTCTCAAGTCGTCAGGGACAATCCGGTTCTGAAAGAACTCCGCAACGACCGCTAGCTGGCCGGTGGCAGCCGCCGCCTGTGCCTGCAGCAGCCGGATACGACCATGGGCATGGATCGGTGTTGCCAGTTCCGCCAGCAGGTCCAGCCAATCCCCGGGCCGTCCCGCTTCGATCAGCAGCGATCCGCACTCGACGAGCAGCTCGATCTGATCCGGGACGGCCCGGCAGGCCTCCAGCATCAGCGCCACAGCCAGCTGCAGTTGGCCTCGTTCCCACTTCATCACCGCCAGATTGCGCGCCGCCCAGGGAGTCCAACACTCCGCCAGCGACCGCTCCCAGGCGGCTTCGGCTCCCGCATCGTCGCCGGAGAATCTCCTCATGATCCCCAAGTGCAGCCAGGCGTTCCACGGCCCTTCCCCATGGGGCTCAAGCGAGCGTTCTAGGAGCCTCTCCCAGTCGGCGCCGGCGACGAAGGCGCGTGGCGCGAGTTCCGGCGGGGCGGCTGGGAACGTCCCCGAGGCCAAGAGAGTGATCCAGGGCCGCTGATCGTCGCCCAGGGCCGCAGGATCGAAGACCACACCTGGTGTTCGCAGATCGGGGTGCCCCCCCAGCTCCCGGCGCCGGCGCTCCAGCGCCCCCCACCCAGCCCCACGGTGGATCACAGCCTCGGGCGCGGTGTCGGCCAGTTCACCGAGAATGCCATCGGCGGCCGACAGCGACGGGGAGGAGAGCTGCTGCCTGATCTGGTGGGCCGCATGGGCGCAGGCCGCTCCCCACTCATCTCCAAGCGCGAGTGCCGGGTCCATCTCGAGCCGGCCGTAGGCCTCGACCCATGACCGGGCTTCCCCCGCCGCCAGCGGAAAATGTTCAAGCTGCGTGCGGGTCAGGCCGGCCTGGATCTCAACATACGGTTTCTCATTCGGGGCGAGGAATTCCTGCCAATTCCTGCCGGCGCGAGAGTCGCCCCACACCCACAGCTTCCGGCCTGGCATCTTCTCCTGAGAGGCATGGAAGATCCCCACGCCCTCGGATGAAACCGCACCGATCCACGGCAGCCCCTCTGGTCGCAGGTCGAAGAACAGGTCGGCCGCCTGCGGCCAGTTGGAGGGAAAGGTGAGGTCCACGCCCGACGAGCACGGGACCGGCCTGCGCCGCAGGCCTTCTCCTGCCTGACCCATGACGTACACGGCATCCGCCGGGACAAGAACGCGCATACCCGGGGTTTGAGGCACAGCGATGTTGGACCACCAGTACATGGGTATCGACTGCTCGCCCGGGTTGATGATCCGGGGGCGCACCAGGAGCACCGCCGACTCATCGGGTAGGTACACATCGATCTGCACGACGACCTGGCGGAGCCGCTCCCACTCGTACAGCCGCAGCACGGGATTGCCGTGTGCGTCCTGCAGCCGGGCGGCATACATGGGTGAGCAGGTCAGGGGGGAATGTCCGATCGTTCCGACGTTCCACTCGACCCCGCCCCGGAACCATGCGTTCCGCAATCCGAGGTTGCAGAAGGTGATGGCGGACGACTGTGCCAGCAGCTCGGTCTGCGAAGGCTTATGGAGCAGAGACCACAGCCTTCCACCGTAGTCGAGCAGAAAGACGGCCCTGAGCGACCGATTCTCCAGCACAGCGACCGGGTGCGCTTGCGGGCCGCGATTCCGCGAATATGCCTGCTGCATGGCGTACGGCAGCATGCTGCTCACATGGCCGTAGGAGAAGCGCTCCGCCAGGTCAGCCGGGAGGGTTTCTCCTGACCGACCAATGACCGGGATCGGTCTTCGCCGGATCGGCGGGAGTGGACTGGGTTCCCCGAGTTCGGCGGTGGGGAGCGACCACGAGCTGAAGGTCAGATCACTCATCGCAGCGCGAGGCCTCCCACTGGGGTGCGCAGCTGAACAGGCACGTCCCAGCCGACAGCCGGTGAGGGTGGACCCAGCCCTTCGGTCGCGTGTACCGACAGGCACGCCTCAAGCTCGCGGGTGTGGTTCACCTGTGCCGGTCTCAACCCTCACCCCTAGACCTAGAGGAGCCCCAGCTCGCGTTGGAGGATTAGGGCCGATGCCCCCAGCACCACCATGTCGGATCCTGTCTCCACGACGCCCAGCTCAGTTGCCCTCGCCAGGGCGGGGAGCGTCCGCTTCTCCAGTTCGTCTTGCATCGACTCGAGCAGGAATTGGCCCAACAGATCCCCACATCCGCCCACCAGGATCTTGCAGCTCCCCAACACACCCACGAGGTGGGAAGCCGCGATCCCCAGAGCGCGGCCGGCCTCGCGGATCACCGTGCGGATGGGCTCGTTTCCCGCCTGATACCCCATCAGCAGCGTGTCCAGGGTGATCTCCTCCGGGTTGCCGACAAAGTGATGCAGCGAGGAATCGGGATTCGCTTCGAGCGCCGCCCGGGCGCGGGAGGTGATGGCACGGGTACTGGCGACCGTCTCCAGGCAGCCGTGGTTGCCGCAGGCGCAAAGCTGGCCACCCTCTTCAACCACCACATGCCCGATCTCGCCCGCCCCCACGGGATCGCCGTGCAAGAGCTCACCGTGAATCACGATCCCGGCGCCGACACCCCAGCCGACGTTGATCACGACAAGCGGCATCTGATCCTGACGGTTGTCCTGGTAGGTGTAGGCGGCCAGGGCCGAGAGCTGGCAGTCGTTGGCCATGTAGACCGGCAGGTGATAGCGTTCTTCGAGCAGCTCACGAAAGGGGACGTAGCGCCAGTTGAGGTTGACCGACTGCCGCAGGATCCCCTTCGCCGAATCCACCAGCCCAGGCGCACCGATGCCAATGCCCAGGATGGGCTTGCTTGCCGCCGCCAGCAAGGCATCGGTCAGTTCAAAAACCAGAGCGAGTGCCGCTTCGCCGTCTCGGCCATCCAGCGGGAGCTCGATCCGATGGTGGATCGTGCCCCGTAGATTGGCCAACACCCCGCGGAAATCCCGCCGCGACAGGTCAATCCCGATCAGCTGACGGGCATCGTCCACCACGCTGAGCAGGATGGCTCGCCGGCCGCCGAGGGAGGGTGCCAGGCCGACCTCCTCGACCAGGCCCCGGCCGATCAGATCGGAGACCACGTCGGAAATCGTCGGCGGCGTGAGCCGCGTGGTCCGGGCAACATCGGCGCGGCTGACCGGGCCACCCGAGTAAATCGTCCGCAGCACCAGCCGCGTGTTGTGGACTCGGGTTCTGCCCTGGGTCGCCTTCTCCATCCTCGCCTACCGCCTGCCTGGGAGCCCAGATAGTTAAGCCGCTTTCTTAAGACCAGTGTACGGCAAATCGACAAGCTGTCAAGTGAGCCGCCGGGGGCTACAGCTGCTCGGGCATGGGCAAGAGTTCGGCCGAAAAACGTCGTGCTCGCCCCTGCAAGTTGACAAGGAACCAGGAATGCTCTATCATGAGATGAATTTGTAAACCTAACTAAGTTAGTCGACTTTCGCTCGATCGAGTGACTGTCGCGAGGAGCGACATCGCCCCTTGTCGAATTGCGCCGACCCCGCCAACGTGGGAAACTCCTGCACCCACCCTGGATACGAGCCGTACGCTCCTCAGCCAAGAGGCTCGTCCCTATCCCGCCAACGATCTGCGCCTCTTCCCCGGCGAGCCTGAACCGTGAAGCCGGGTCGAACCCTGCCTGAAGAGAGGGAGGTGGATCTCTAGAGAGAACCGTGCAGAGCCGCCTTAGTCGTTTCGACAGCATAGTCACGACATCAAGAGAATGGAGAGAACCCACATGACACCCAAGAGACTCCCAAGCCTGCTCTTCCTGTTGCTCGCAGCCCTGACGATCGCCGCGTTGGTTGGAGGCTGCGGGGCTCCCGCCGCGGCTCCGCCCGAGGCTGAGCCTGCCCAACCGGCCGAACCGACAGCTGCCGCGCCGGCGGGGGGCGAAGCCGCTGCCCCGACCGCGCTCGATTTCGTGGTCTGGTCCTACGGACTCGAGACGATTCAGGACAACATCAACAACTTCCAGGCAGCCAACCCCGAGTGCCAGATCAACCTCAAGGACTACTCGTGGCTGGATTACCATGACACGATGGTCGGACGGTTCGCCGCCGGCGACCCCCCGCCGCTGCTGTACGGGTCGGACCACTGGCTGCAAGAATGGGCTTCGGCCGACTGGCTGGCTCCGCTCAACGAGCCGTTCCCCCAGGTCACCGACTACAGTGGTGAGCTGGCCCCGTACGCCCTTCAGGGAATGACCTACAACGACAACGTGTATGGCCTGTCCTACTACGCTGATACGATCGACTTCGTCTACAACGAAGACCAGCTCAAGGCGGCAGGGTTCGACGCCGCGCCTCAATCCTGGCAGGACCTGTGGGACATGTCGGTGGCGCTCAAGGAGCAGGGAATCACCGAATACCCGATGATCCTGGCCTTCTCGCAGTCAGAAGGCGCCTCGATCGAGGCCATGATCTCCATGATCTACGGCCGCCACACCGGTGAGGCCGCTCTGTTTGACGCCGCCAATAAGCCGACGTTCAACTCCGAAGGCAGCTCCGCCTACGAGGCGATCGAATGGCTGAGGAAAGCCTATGACGCCGGCCTCCTCGATCCCGCCAGCCTGGCGACCGCCGAGATCGACCAGGTCAAGAGCATGCAGTCCGGCGCCCATACCTTCACCATCCTGCCTCAGTACAACATGGCGGAGCTGAACAAGCCCGACAGCGGGGAGTTCGCCGGCAAGTTCAAGATCGCGCTGATGCCCGGTGACAGCCACGCCACGGTCGGCTACGTCCGGTTCTACGCCATGAGCCCCAAGGCGGCAGAGATGGGCGATGCAGCCCTTGCCTGCTCGTGGAAGTTCCTCGAGTACTTCGGCGGAAAGACCGATGGCACCTACACCGTCGTCAAGCGCTGGGCCGTCGAGAACGGGCTCGGTTTCGCCCAACTCCCACTGTTCCAAGACCCCGATGTGCAAGAGGCCTTTGGCAAGTGGGGAGATGTGGACATGATCGCCGCGCAAGCCGAGTTGGCGCGGGCCAAGGAAGGCCTGACGCCATGGTTCGGAGCTTGGGACGTCTTCACCCGGGCAGAAATCCACAAGGCCATTCTCGGCCAGCAGAGCACGATGGACACACTCGGCAATATGGAAGCAGAATGGAATAGGCTAGCCGCACAGTAACCGAAGCGTGCCACGGATGGAGGGCAACCACTGTACTCCGAGCAGGTTGCCCTCCATCCTTCGTTTCAGCACGGAAGCGGAGGTGGGCAGGGATGGCATCCTATCCGGCACCAGCCAAGAAGCGCCGCGGAATGCAGCTCGGCCAACAAGTGTATCCGTACCTCTCGATCCTCCCGGTCCTGCTGGTCATCGCCTTGTTCGCCATCTATCCGATCATTCATGCCGTTCGCATGAGCTTCTTCCAGTACTTGCTCACGCGGCCCAATGACCACGCCTTTGTCGGACTGGGCAATTTCGTCGAGGTGGTGACGAGCTCCTACTTCAAGAACTCGGTCCAGATCACCGCCATCTACGCCCTGGCCGTCGTCACCGGAGTGCTCCTCTACGGGCTCGGAATTGCGCTGCTGCTGAATTCCCGCGTGCGGTTGGCGGGCGCCCTGACGATCGTCATCCTGCTCCCCTGGGCCCTGCCGGCTGTAGTCAGCGGCCTGCTGTGGAAATGGATCCTCAACGCCGACTTCGGCATCCTCAACGGAATACTCTATGCCCTCGGCCTCATCGACAGCTACATCCCCTTCCTGGCCGACCCCACCCTGGCCAAGCTCAGCCTGATCATGGCGTTCATCTGGAAAGAGGGTCCGCTGGTGGCGATCTTCTTCCTGGCGGGGCTGCAGCTGATTCCCAACGAGTACTACGAGGCCGCCAAGATCGACGGCGGCGGGGCCTGGAGCATTTTCCGGTACGTCAAAGTACCGCTGCTGCGCCCCGTCTTCTTGATCGTCATCGTCTACGAAACCATGACGGCCATTCTGACCTTCGACACGATCTACGTGATGACCGGCGGAGGTCCCGCCAACGCGACCGCGCTCATCAGTTGGTTCGCCTACGCCGAGATCTTCAAGGGCCTCAACCTTGGGCACGGCATCGCCCTGGCGATCTTGATCGCCGCCGTCACGCTGGTCTTGATCATGTTCTACCTGCGAGCCCTGAAACCGGAAGATGCCACCTCGTAGCGGCAGGGAGAGATAGGGCACCATGAATCAGAAAATCACCCGCAGGGCCGAGACGATCTTCCTCAACGCTCTGGCGCTGCTGCTGATCATCTTCATCGTCGGGCCGCTGGTATGGGTCGCCGTGGCCAGCATCCAGGGCGAGAACGAGCTGCTGCGCCACCCGCCACGCATCATTCCGCAGAACCCGACGCTTGACAACTACAACTACGTATTCACCGGGAAGATCCCCACCTCCTATGAGGTCAAGGGCCAGCTGCGCAGCCGAATCTCCCAGGAAGCGCGCCTGATTCCGGCTGCCCTCAAGAACAGCTTCATCGTTGCGACCTCGGTGATGGCCGTCAATCTGGTGATCGGTTCCGTGGCCGCCTACACCTTTTCCCGTTCGCACTTTCGCGGCAAGAAGGCGACGCTGAACTTCATCTTGGCCAGCCGCCTGCTGCCTGTGATGGCCGTGGCCATCCCGTACTATGTCATCATCCAAACCCTGGGGCTCCTCGATACCCACATTTCGCTCATCCTTGTCTACATGGCGCTAACCCTCCCCTTCACCATCTGGTTTCTCACATCGTACTTCAACGGCATTCCCCGGGACTTCGAAGATGCTGCCGCCATCGATGGCTGCAACACGCTGCAGGCTTTGACACGCGTGGTCGTGCCGATCGCCCTTCCCGGCTTCGTGGCCGCGGCCGCCTTCGCCTTCATGACCTCCTACAACGAGTTCCTCTTCGCCCGCTTCCTGACCCAGTCGATCGACTCGCAGACCGGGCCGGTCATCATTTCATCCATCGCCGGCAATCCCGACGCCAGCTATACCCTGATCTCCGTCGCCATCACCCTGGGCTTGATCCCACCGTTGATCCTGGCAATTACGCTGCGGCGATGGCTGACCGAAGGACTGTCAACTTCGATCACCTTCCGCTAGTCCGGTCCTTGCGATCGGCGCTGGAGAAGCACTGTGGCAGATTCCAAGAGCGAGCCGGCGAAGGTCGAGTGCCGCCGCGGCGAGTTGACACTCCCCACCTATCGCCTTTTGGGAGAGAACCGGAATCCGGTCTTCCATTCGCAGTATGGGGTGGCGCACATCTACCCTTACACCCTCCAGGATGAGATCGCCTCCTCGCCGACCGATACGCGCTACCGCACCCTCGAGCTTGAGAACCGCTACCTGAGGCTGACCGTCCTTCCCGAATTGGGGGGCCGGGTGGTTTCGCTCTACGACAAGATCGCCGGGCGGGAAGTGTTCTACAAGAACTCGGTGATCCGGTTCTCGCCGCTGGCCATCCGCGGCGCCTTCTTCTCCGGCGGCCTCGAGTTCAGTTTCCCAGTGGCGCACGCCCCAACGACGGTCAGCCCGGTCAACTGGGCTATGACAGAGCAGGCCGATGGCAGCGCTTCGATCCATATCGGCGGAATCGAGCACATGTCCGGCCTGCGCTGGACCGTCAGCCTCAGCCTGTTCCCGGACCGCTGTGCTGTCGCTCAAGATGTCCGCCTCTCCAATCCCACTCCGCTTCCCGGTCGCTACCACTATTGGACGAATGCCTCAACGCTATCGGATGATCGGACTGAATTCATCTACCCCCTGCGGCGGGTCCGCTCGTACGAATTCGCCGGAACCGCTTCCTGGCCGATTGCCCGCCTGGACCTGATCGCCGGCCAACCCGGCCTGCCAGGGATGGAGGGCGTGCCGATGTGGCCGGCGGGGCGGATGCACGCCCCGGTCAGCTTCCGCTGGGAGAAGGACATGCTCGCCCAGGTGTCCATCTTCGGCCGGGAGGTGGCCGCCGACTTCTTCGGCGCCTGGCAGCACGCCAGCAACACCGGCTACGCCCACTACGCCGACGCCAGGGACGTGGCGGGGATGAAGCTGTGGTCCTGGGGGCGATCCCCCGTCGGAGTTGTCAATCAGACGGCGCTGACCGACGATGGATCACTCTACGCCGAAACCCAATGCGGGGCCATGGAGACCCAGCTCGATTTCGAGTTCATGTCTCCAGGCGGGACCCGGGCTTGGCGCGAATGGTGGATTCCGCTGCGCGGGCTGGGCGGCCTGACCTGCGCCAGCCCCGAAGCCGGGGCCCGGCTGGCCGTGACGCCGGGCGCCGACGACCGCATGGACCTGGTCGTCGGCCTGTGCCCGGCGCGCCCTATGCAGGATCTGCGTCTGACCGTCGGGCTTCCCGGCCAAGTGCTTGTCGACGAGAAGGTCACATGCGCCCCGGAGAGGCCGTGGTCGAAGACGATCGCGATCGAACCGCGTTTGCTGGCTGATCGCCCGCTCTCCTTGCGAATCGCAGACGCGGCTGGCGAGGTCCTGCTCGAGTTCGACCATGACCGAAGTGCCGTCCCCATCGAGCTTGCGCCTGCCTCGCAGGAGGTCGCCGACGACGGCCCCGACGGCTGCTTCCGCCAAGGGCTTGAACACCAGAAACTGGACAACCGGCTGCAGGCCCTCGAGGCATACCGCCGAGCGTTGAGTGTCGATGGCGACTATGCTCCGGCCCATCTCCGGCTGGGGCTGATGATGCTCCGCGCAGCCGACTTCGATTCGGCCCGACAGCATCTCGACGCAGCAGCCAAGGGCAGCGCAACTGAGGCCCAGTACTACCTTGGCCTGATCTGCCGGTACCTCGGAGATCCGCGGGGCGCGGCAGCTCACTTTGCCGGTGTTCCGCGGGATAACCCACTCTGGTCGCCAGCTCAGCGCGGGCTGGCTGGTGTCGCCCTGCTGGACGGCTGCTGGCAAGACGCCGTCACCTTGCTGCGACATGCCGGCGCGGAGGACGGCCACTCCGACCAGGACACCCTGCTCCTGGCCATCGCGCTTCGCTGTGCAGGCGAGACGGACGCCGCCAGCTCAGCCTTGCGCTCCATCCTCTCGGCCGATCCCCTCTGCCTTCCCGCGCTTCACGAGGCCGGCCGGCTGGATCCTTCGGCGGGCAAATCCAGCACCCGGACGTTGGAGCGCTTGCTGGCCGACGATCGCCAGTACCATCTGGACCTGGCATGCTTCTACCTGGATCACGGCCTGTACCAGGACGCGTTAGTTCTCCTGACAGAGGCGGCCGGGCTCTGGAACAATCCCATGTGCGCCTATCTCGCAGCCTTCGTGGCGGCCGCCGTTGGCGATCACGATCTGTCGCGCCGCTGGTCCGAGGTCGCGGACCAGGGCGAGCCTGACCTGGTCTTCCCCAGCCGGCTGTGGGAGATCGTCGCCCTGCTCCATCACCTGCAGCTCCCCTCCCCGCATGCGAAGGTCAAGTACTACCTGGGCAACTTCTACTACGCCTACCAGCGCCATGCCGACGCGGCCCGCCTGTGGGAGGAAGCCCGGGGCCAGCTTGGGGACTCTGACGTCCTCCTGCGCAATCTGGGTATGCACGCCTGGAATGTGCAGCACGACCCTGCGCGGGCGATCGGGCTGATCCAGCAAGCGCTACGGCTGAATCCCGCCAACCAGGATCTCTATCTGATCCTGGACAACATCTGCCGCGAACAGGACCTCGGCGCAGAGCGCCGCGAGCTCCTCTCGGCCATTCGCCGGCTCGATCCACCCCGCGAGGATGTCCGCAAGCGGATGCTCTCCATGATGGTGGACCTCGACATGCATGAGGAGGTGCTGCGAATTCTTGCGACGGAGACGTTCGGTCCACTTGAAATGGATCAGAGCTTCCACCATGCGTACGTTCGAGCGCTCTGCCTGCGGGCGGAGGCCCACATGAGGGCAGAACGGCTGGAGGAGGCAGCTCAAGACTACCGGCAGGCCTTGGACTATCCGAAGAACCACGGTGTGGGCCGGCCCACAACCAGCAATGACGCCGAAATCCTGTACCGTCTGGGCGGTGTCTACGAGAAGCTCGGCCGGTTCAAAGAGGCCATCGGCGCCTGGCGCCTCGCCGGGCAGGAGCATCACGCGTTCGCCGAAGCGCTGCATCCATTCGTCCAGCTTGCGCTTGACAAGCTTGGCCGATACAGCGAGTTGGGCTTCGAGGTCTAACCCTGCAGGAGGCGGAGGCGCATCGGTGCCGGCACAGCACTCCGCCGCGAACGGTTGGCAATCTCACGCTCGTTCAATCACGAAAGGAGTACAGACAATGAAGGTTCTCTACGCAGGTGATGCGGCAGCCAAGATCGGCCCGATCTTCGTTGCCTCGCCTTTCAATGTCGAGGTGAAGGGTTTCTCAACGCATGTATGGGGGAAGCCGCTGATTGACGCCCTGACCGAGGGCGGGATCGAGGTCTTGCATATGAGCCCCGATGTGGCGATCGCCGATTTTCCCCGCACCGTCGAAGGTCTCTCCGAGTACGACGTGCTGATTCTCAGCGACATCGAATGCGAGGTCCTGGCCTTGTACCCCTTCTGGATCCCCGGGGCGGAGTTGCCTCGCACCAATCGTTTGAAGGCGATCCGGGAGTACACCCGCAACGGCGGCGGCCTGTTGATGATCGGCGGGTGGACGTCGTTCAGCGGGCGGTTCGGTCACGGAGGCTACTACGACACGCCCGTCGAGCAGGCCCTGCCGGTCACGTGCCTCAAGGGACTGGATGACCGAGTCGAGACGCCAGAGGGCGTGCACGTTGCGATCCGACAGCCCGAGCACCCGATCCTGAAGGGGATCCCGTGGGCGGACTGTCCGGTCTTCGAAGGCTTCAACCGGATTCTCCCCAAGGAAGGGTCAAGCGTACTGGCCACAATCGGCGAGGGCGAGGACGAGAATCCCCTGGTCGTCGTCTGGGAGTTCGGCAAGGGGCGCGCCATGGCCTTCTCCACGGATTGTTCGCCCCACTGGGCGGCCTATTTCCAGCCCTGGCAGTACTACGGCCAATTCTGGCGTCAGTCGGTGAAGTGGCTGGCAAAGGCTACTTGAATGGAACAGGTGTCGTACGGCGTCATCGGCTCAGGGTTCATGGGAGGCGTACTGGCGCGCACCGCCTCACAGCTAGGCTACGCGCGCTGTGTCGGCGCGGCAGACACGGACCTCGACCACGCCCAAGCACTCGCCCAGGCATTGGGCTGCAAGGCTTACACCAGCATCGAGCAGATGCTTGCCCGAGAGAAGCCAGCTGCCGTGATCATCGCCACCCCTGAAGACTCCCACTGCGAACCCGCCCTGGCGGCCGCGGCCCACGGATGCCACATCTTCATGGAGAAGCCCCTGGCTACGTCGCTGGCGGACGCCGACCGCATTCTGGAGGCCTGCGCCCATCACCGGGTCAAGCTGATGATGGGCCATCTCCTTCGCTTCGAGATCAACTACGCCATGATCGAGAGCGCTATCCGGGAAGGGGAGATCGGCCGGTTTCTCTCGGCCTACGCCCGGCGGGTGGCCCCCATTTCCGAGGCGCGCCGGCTCGGCGGCAGGGTCAGCCCGGTCACCTACATCGGCGTGCACGATATCGATCAGATGCTGTGGTACCACCCCCAGCCCGTGCGCTCGGTGGTCGCCCGTGCCGTGCGCGGCAGGGTGTGGGATGAGCTGCACACCTTCGACAGCGCCTGGATCACACTCGAGTTCGCGGACGGGGCGCTCGGTATTCAGGAGGTGGGTTGGTGCCTGCCGGAGGGATGGGCAGGGTGGAACACCCCGGCGAGCTGGGGCGGGTTCGGCGACGTGTGCATGAATGTCCTGGGCACCGAGGGCGTGCTCAACCTCAACTTCACTCCGATGAACCTGGTCGCCTGCACCCGTGACGGCTGGAAGCTGCCTGATACCCGGCACTGGCCGAAGATGGATGGGGAGTATGTCGGGGCGGTGAAGCAGGAGATGGAGCACTTCTTCGGCTGCATCCTGAACGACCACCAGCCCCGGGTCGGCGGCATGGACGGACGGCGGGCCGTCGAGGTTATGCTGGCGGCGGAGCTCTCCATCGCCGAGGATCGCATCGTCCGACTGCCTCTCGTCCAGGGAGTCGTGTCATGACCTCGCCTGGAAAGCCTTCCCTCGCCCGCCGCCCAGCTCGACCGCCCCCGAGCTATCTCGCTCCCCACATGCCTTTTCGGTCCGGCGAAGCCTCCGCAGCGCCAGCAGCTGCTGTTGATTCATCGGCAATCACGCAGCCGAAGTACGGCAAGCGATCGGGCCGATCCCAGGCTTCCCCACACGCCTGCTGCTGACGACGAGAGCACCATCGCTGGGCATGGGGCTTCGGGGACTCCTTGAGACGCAGCCGTAGGACGCCTCGAGGGTGATGACCCCACGTACGGTGATCGACAACGAGGAAATCGCTGCCGACACCCCGGCGGCGGGTTGCCTGACCTCCGGCACCGATCGGCTGTCGTGAGAGGAAATGCCCGGAATTGTCCGTGGGGAACTTTCACTCACGGCTCCAAGACGCCTCCACCGGGCCACGAAGCGGTTGCTCCGGTGTAGAGCCTCCACAGACCTCTCCATCACGCGCAGGCGGGCGCTCTTGGATGCCGATCGGCTTGGGCCCGGAGATTCTCGCGGGGGTTGGCTGCGCGCCGGTCTTGGCTGCCCTCATGCTGGCACTGCGCGCCTGCCGCGCCAGGGCTTGGCGGGCGGTATGCCCTCAACTTGGGACCTGTGCTTCTGCCGGAGCCAAGTTCCTGCAGGCAAAGGGGAATGCCAATCCCCAGTGGTCTCTCAGCCCCGGGAGGACCCAACCCCCCGATCGTCACTCGCCCGAGGCAAGGTCAGCCGGGTCCCGACGGATGCATGCGGTGAAGGAGCGTGCCCGGCCTGGCGAAGGGCGCCGCGCCGGGCTTCGTGGGCCGGGCGCTCCCCCAGTCCGGAATCAGCGGTCGCGATCGCTTCGGGCAACACCGCGCGCGAACAGCGCCAAGGGCCCGAAGCCGATCAGGCCCATCAGGGAGACGACGAGCACATCCGCCAACGCCAACGGCACGTTGGCCAGGAGCGGCTGCAGCAGGAGATAGGCGATCAGCCCGACGAACAGCATACTGGCCAGGAACAGCAGCCCTGCCCCGAGCGAGTAGCCAAGCGGTCTTCGCCGCCAAAGCTGGATCCCGACGGCAATCCAGGCAACGCTCAAGATCAGGTCGGCAACCAGCACGCCCAGCTCCGTCGCCGGGATCGGGAGCGCGTTCACCAGGGCGCTGGTGATCACACCCAATGCGCGCAGCCCCACCAGGACGCCAAACACGACCAGCGCCCCGCCGCTGAGCCGCTCGAAGACAGCGCCCTCGATCCGATTCTGAACGGCCGCCCCATTGATGCGGCTGAGGAGCACGGCCAGCGCGCACAGGCTGAGCACGATCAGCCCCCCATACGCCACAGACGCCGGGCCGGGCGGGACCCCCACAAGATAGGCGATGTAGTTGTAGAGCACATAGAGCAGCGCTCCCGGCCAGAACAGCAGTCCGATCAGCCTGCCGCGTCGCGTCAGAGCCATCGCGACCAGGAGGATTGGCAAGCCGAGGAAGAGGTTGACCAGATCGTTGGCGACAAACGACTGCAGCGACTCGGGCGTAGGGTACAGACTGGAAGAGAACAGCCAGCCGGCGGCAGATGCGATCGCCGTGCCGATCGCGATGACCAACGAGAGCAGCTCAGGCAGGTGCAGATCGCCGGTGAGGGGCAGTCGGCTCGGCCGAGCTGGTTCAGATCCACCCATTCCTTCGTCTCCTCAACCTGGCAAGCGGCGGCCGGGCCCTCCGATGATCGCGCCCGCTGGTCATCCGGTCTTCCGTCGCCACGGCCCCGCGGATCGCTGTCGGACAGTGGACTCGGGCGAGGCCGCTGACGCCGCTCAGAATACCCGACTGCATGTGGCAGGGCAAGCGAACGCGCTGCGGCACCGCCCCTCGCTGGGCCTCGACGCCGCGTTGGCGCGTTGTCAGCCGAGCCGAGATGGGACGCCGCGCTGACCCTGTCATCCAGTCTGTCAACCGGGAGGATGCTTGCTGTTCGCCTGGCGTGTGGAGAGCTGTCGCAGCCGGGAGCATCGAGGGATGAGCATGTCCGGCCGGCCCGCGCCTGGCTGCAGATACTCGCCAGACGCCGACCGGCCGGCTACTCCCGCAATCAGACCACGCGGGAATCCATCCAAAGCGAAAGGGATGACGGGCCGTGCCCTCTAGGGAGCGGCGGCCAGTAGTGCGGCCTCCAACTCCTGCGCACTCACCAGCCCCACCCACTGCTGGATGATCTCCCCCGAGCCGTCCAGCAGGAAGATGTGCGGCTGCACCCGGTAGCCAAACTGCTGCTTGAAGACATCGTTGCGCGGGTCGTCGATGTCGAGATAGACGAAGTCGATCTGGTCGCCGTATTTCTGCTCAAGCCCGTGCACGACGGGCGCCATGCGCTGGCAGGTCGGTCACCAGAAGGCGAAGAACTCGAGCAGCACAGGCTTCCCGGCGCCCAGGGCGACGGTCGTGGGATCGGTCGCTTCCAGCCCCGCCCGCGCGGTGGGGGTGGCGGACGAGGATTCGGATGCGGCGGGTTCAGCCGGGGGGGCCGCTTCCGGCGCCGTTGGCTGGGGCAGCGGCCCGGGCGGAGCCACTTCGGGCGCCGTTGTTGGGGCGGCTCCCGGCGCGCAAGCAGCTATAAGCAGGGCGACCACCAGCA
>JALHUE010000247.1 GCA_022866145.1 Anaerolineales bacterium
CAAGGGCGTGGCGGTCGTCGGCAGCGTTCCACGGGGCCTGCCTAGTCTGGAATTCCCTCGATTCAGCCTCGCCGACTTTACGGCCCTACTGGCAGGGGCCTTCTCCATCGCCTTCCTGGCAATGGGCGAGACCGTGGGCATGGGCCGTGCCTTTGCCCTGAAACACCACTACGATCTGGACTCGGACCAGGAGCTCCTGGGCCTGGGGGTGGCCAACATCGGGACAAGCCTCTTCCAGGGATTCGCGGTGGACGGCAGCATGTCGACGTCGGCCACGGCGGAAGCCTCGGGCGGGAAGACCCAGCTCACCGGGCTGATGTCTGCCGGATTCGTGCTGCTGACGCTGCTGTTCCTGGCCCCGCTCTTTGCGTTCGTGCCTCAGGCAGTGCTCGGGGCGCTGGTCGTCAACTCCGTCATTGGCCTAGTCAATGTACCGGCCCTGCGCGAGCTGTACGCCCAGCGGCGGCGGGATTTCCTGCTTGCCATGGCAGCCTTGATCGGCATCCTGTTCTCGGATGTCATGGTTGGCCTGACGCTGGCGGTCTGGCTCTCGCTGATCATCGTACTCTACTCGGCCTCCCGGCCGTCGCTGGCTATCCTGGGTGAGATGCCGGAGAAGCCAGGGGCTTTCGGCGACATCGCACGCCACCCGGAGTGTCTCGAGATCCCGGGCCTGCTGATTCTGCGCATCGATTCTGCGCTGTACTACTTCAACGTCAACTTCGTGGCGCGCATGATTCGGGACCGGGTCAGCGCCCGGCAGGAGAGCATCAACACGCTCCTGCTGGATGTGGGAGCCACCTCCGATCTGGACCTGACCACCATCGATGGAATGCAGGCCCTGATGTCCCAGTTGAATGAGCGCGGGGTCGGAGTGATGTTCGCCCAAGTGCGGGGAGGGGTTCGGGAGCGCTTGCGGCGGGTAGGAGCTCGAGAAGAGCTCTACGCCAGCTTCTTTCCTACCGTGGCGTATGCCGTGGAGGTCTTCGTGCAGCGAGCCGCCGGACGGAGTGTGCCCCCCACGGCCAAGCAGGATGCGCCAGACTAGCCAGCAGGGCGCACCAGGGCTCCGAAGTCAGTCGGCGTCGAGCCAGTCGCTAGGGGGGCTCTCGCTCCACCCAGCCGTATAGGGCGAGGTGGGCGGGCGGCACGGGTCCCTGGCAGGTTTCGGTGTGCTCCACCGAGCCGGGCAGTTGGGACTCGTTGGCAGCGAAATCCCCTCGGCCCTCAAGGAATGATTCAGTGCTAGCTTCCTTCCGGTCCCTGCTCGTTCTCGTCCACTCTTCCTGGGTTCGGGAACGCCACACCTTGCTGGCGGCCGCGCTGGCGTACTATGGCTTCTTTGCCCTGGCGCCGGTCATCTTCATCGCCTTCATGGTTGCGGGGGCATTTGTCGAGCAGGGGCTTGTCGCCGGCCGGATCTACGCCTTGATCGAAGGGGTTCTCGGGGCTGCTGCCTCGGAGTGGGTTGAAGTAGCCGTGTCGTCCATTGAGAAACCCTCCGAGGCTGGGTCGGTGATTGCGTTCGTGATCAGCGCCGGCGCGCTGTTGTGGGCGGCGACCGGCCTGTTTGTCAACCTGCAGAATGCTCTGGATACGATCTGGGGCGTGCCCTCGCCGGCCAGTACGCCATCACTTCACTTCCTTCGGCAGAGGCTGACGGCCTTTCTGATGGTCGTCCTGGCCGGACTTGGCCTGGTCCTGGCGGCGCTGCTGAGCTTGATCGCCGCCGGCCTCGACGCTCGCCTCAAGCTGCCGTTCTCGCTGGGGGCTGCGGGCGCGCTGGGATTTGTCGGGCTGGCCTGGCTTGCCTTCACGCTCATCTTCAAGTTCCTCCCTCGCACCTCGATTCACTGGAGGGATGTCTGGCTCGGTGGTATCCTGACCGCAGGGCTGGTCACCCTGGGAGGGATTGCGCTTTCCTGGTTCCTGCGAAGCGGTGTGCTGTCCACGCCGCTGGGCGCAGCCGGGGCCTACGTGGTCGTGTTGACGAGCATGTACTACGCGGCCCAGGCTTTCCTCATGGGCGCGCTGTTCACCAGGGTGTACGCGTCGATGTTCGGCTCGAGGAGATCCAAGCTATCGTGATCTCTTGGAGATACTCAACCACCTTAGGAGGGTGCTGGATATGAACTCACAAAAGGAGACAACGGGTAGAGGGCGGCTGCGCTGGGCCTTCGGGATTGCACTTTGGTTGGTGCTCGGCATGCTGCTAGCCGCGTGCGGCGGGGGTGCAACCCCCACCCAGCCGCCGATCGTGCCGCCGACGGAGCCAGTGCTGGTGCCGACGGCGGTTCCACCTGTAAGCCCGGCGCCAGGCCCAACCGCCATGCCGCTCGAGGCCCAGCCGGTCGTTCCCACGGCCCAGGAAGGACAACCCTCGGCCGTCGCCAACTACAACACCTGGATCTATGGTGGGCCCGGCCCAGACTACGTTGTCTACGCCGCCTTCTTGGGGGCGAACACGGCTCAGGTCGTTGGCAAGACCCAGGACGGCCTGTGGTGGGCCATCAGCGTCCCGGCCGCGCCCAGCCAGAACGGCTGGGTTGAAGGCAGCTGGGTCACCGTATCCAACGTCGACAACGTTTCAGTGCTTCCAGCTCCTCCTGTCCCGCCGACCACGGATCTCGTGCCGCCGGCAGCTGGCGATCCGCAGGCCACCGCCCTGGTGAACACCTATGTCCGCTCCGGCCCGGGCGGGACTTACCCGGCCTACGGCGTGGCGCCCGCCGGGGCGACGGCGCGGGTGATCGGCAGGAGCTCGGACGGTGCATGGTGGGTCGTCCGGCTGGATCCGTCAAAGGTGGGCGCCGGGTACGGGTGGGTGAGTGCGTCCACCGTCCAGGCAAGCAATGTCGACTCGATCCCGGTGATCGAGGCTCCCCCGGCGCCACCGACGGTGCCGCCGTCAGCGCCTCCGGCAGGCGCGGCCGCGGCCACCGCCAGCGACTATGTCTACGTCCGCTCGGGCGCTGGGACCTGCTTCGCGGCCTATGGCGTTGCGCCTCCAGGATCGACGGGTGAGATCGCCGGCAAGAGCTCGGATGGGCAGTGGTGGCAGGTGAAGATCCCGGCCGAGTTCGCGGCCAGCGGCGCGGGCTGGGTCAGCGCCGCCTACGTGACGACCGCCAACACCGGGAATGTCCCGGCGGTCACGACGGAGCCCTGCGCCGAGGTGCCTGTGCCTCCCCCGGGAACGTACGCCTGCTATCTGCAGTCGCAGACTCCGGCGGACTACTCGGCCATGGCACCCGACACGGACTTCACCATGACCTGGGTCCTGTCGAATACGAGCACCGAGACCTGGTCCAACGGCGTGCTGGAGTTCATCCAGTCCGGTTCCGGTGGTGACCTGCACACCGGATCCGACACGATCGGCTTGGCGAGCGAAGTTGCACCCGGCGGCAGCACCACCGCCGCGGTTCCGGGGCGGACCGCGGGGAGCACCGGGAGCTACGGCGAACTGTGGCAGATCCTGTCGGGGGACAAGACGGTCTGCGAGTTCTGGATGATCGTCAACGTCGTCGAATGACGTGAACCTCTCCCGCCGGGGCCGTGAAGACGCGCGGTTCGAGGCCCCGGCGGGAACTCTGTTCGGATGGAGCACGTCTCCTCCGACAACACCATGATGGAGGCAGCAGGCCAAGATGAGCAAGCTAGCACGATTGAGTTCTCTGGCGGCCGGCGGGCTGCTCCTGGCCGTCGGCTTGGCGGGCTGCGCGACGGTCCCTGGCGGCGGGACCACCGGTGGGACGGCGGTCGCTCTTGAGGGCCCGTTCTGGATCCTTGAGAGCTACGCTGACCCCCAAGGCGGGACCCACAACGTCCTGCCGCGAACGCAGGTCACTGCGATCTTCGAAGAGGGGAAGATCTCTGGCAGTGACGGCTGCAACAGCTATTTCGGGGTGTATCAGTTGGACGGCTCAAAGCTGGCCATCCAGCCCCAGGGGTCGACCATGATGGCCTGCCCCGAGTTGGTCACGGCCCAGGCTGAGGCCTTCACCGCGGGTCTCGGCTCCACCTCGACGTTCACC
>JALHUE010000248.1 GCA_022866145.1 Anaerolineales bacterium
CGCGGCCATCGGTCGGGCCGAGATGATCCGCGGCGACTGGATCAAGCCCGGCGCCTACGTGATCGATGTCGGGACCAACCGGGTCGATGACCCCTCGACCAAGAGCGGCTCGCGGCTGGTAGGAGATGTCGCCTTCGCCGAGGCCCTGGAAGTGGCGGGCGCCATCACGCCCGTGCCGGGCGGTGTCGGCCCGATGACGATCACCCTGTTGCTGCAGAACACCCTCCGTTCGGCCCAGCGCGTCGGCTAGGCCGAGGGACCCATCTCGCCGGGCGGAGCCGTCAGGCGCCGGCCGGGTTTCCGACCCTGGATTCGAAGTGGGGTTTGGGCAGGTCCCAAACCCCACGATGCTTCTGCCGGCAGGAAGCCGGTGGCTGTCCGGCGAGCGAGCTTGGGGCGGGGCGGCCCCGAGCCTGGCGCCCGGTGACGAGAATCAGGCTCCGCTCATGTTGTCTGACAATTGACCCCTGCCGGGGGCGATGCTACACTGGGATCGTCCCGATGGCCACAATCCTGATCCGGAATGCCACGGTCCTGGTCACAATGGATACCGACCGCCGGGAGATTCCCGACGGCGGCCTATTCATCCGCGACGGCTGGATCGAGCAGGTGGGGCCATCAGCTGATCTCCCCCAACAGGCCGACTCGGTCTACGATCTGGAGGGGCATCTAGTCCTTCCAGGGCTGATCAATACGCACCACCACCTGTATCAGACGTTGACCCGGGCCGTCCCCCTTGCCCAGAACGCAGGCTTGTTCACCTGGCTGAAGACGCTGTACCCGATATGGGCAAGGATCCTGCCGGAAGACATTCGCATCTCCACCCAGATCGGGCTGGCTGAACTGGCCCTCAGCGGGTGCACGACGGCCAGCGATCACCTGTATATCTTCCCCAACGGCTGCCGGCTGGACGATGAGATTGAGGCTGCACAATCCGTGGGACTGCGCCTGCACGCCTCGCGCGGCTCGATGAGCCTGGGTGAGAGCCGGGGCGGGCTGCCGCCAGATCGGGTGGTCGAAGATGAGGAGTTCATCCTCAGAGACACCGAGCGATTGATCGATGCCTACCACGATCCGGCACCGGGCTCCAGGCTGCAGATTGTGATCGCTCCTTGCTCCCCGTTCTCGGTAACCCCCGAGCTGATGCGGCAGGCGGCGGCCCTGGCGCGGGCCCGCGGCGTACGGCTTCACACCCATCTAGCTGAGACCCTGGACGAGGAATCCTTCTGCCTCGAGCAGTTCGGACGGCGGCCGCTGGCCTATGCCGAGGACCTGGGCTGGACAGGTGGGGATGTGTGGTTCGCCCACGCCGTCCACATCAACGCAGATGAGGTGCAGCGCATGGCCGGGGCAGGGATCGGGGTGGCGCACTGTCCCTCTTCCAACATGCGGTTGGCCTCGGGGATCGCGCCCGTCCTGCGTTACCTGATGGCAGGGGTGCCGGTCGGCTTGGGTGTGGACGGCTCGGCGAGCAACGATGGCTCGCACATGCTGGGCGAGGCGCGCCAGGCGCTTCTGATCTCGCGCCTGGGGACGGCGCTGCGCCCGGCGGCGGACCCCCCGCAATCCCTGATCACCGCCCGCCAGGTCCTCGAGATGGCGACACGCGGCGGGGCGGCCGTCCTGGGACGGAGCGACATCGGCTCGCTGGCCGTGGGCAAATGCGCTGACCTGATCGCCATC
>JALHUE010000249.1 GCA_022866145.1 Anaerolineales bacterium
GGCCGCCTGGCCGGAGGCGGCGACCAGGTCGCGCTGGAGGCGCAGGAGTTCGTCATCCAATCGGAAGAGCACCTCGCCGGCCTGCACCACCTGCCCCTCCGTCACCAGCACCTCGACCACTCGCCCGCCGCTCTCGGAGCCGATGCGAACCTCCGTTCCTTCGACAGTGCCAGAGGCTGTCAGCGGGCCGGCGTGGTCGCCCGATACCGACCACAAATAGATCAGCGCCGCCAGGATCAGCAGCACGATCATCACCAGCGGGAGAAAGCGCTTCTTTGAAGACGTTGGCATGGCAGCCCTTCCTTCAGTCCAGACTCTTGCGGAAGCGCAGCGCGGCGATCCCCATCCAGGCGATGGCCAGGACGGCCAGCGCCGCCACTTCCGGCCCGAGGCTGCTTAGTCCGGCGCCCTTGAGCAGCACCGAGCGGATGATTACCAGGTAGTAGCGAAGCGGGATCAGGTGCGAGATCGCCTGCAGCAGGGGAGGCATGGCAGCCAGGGGGAACAGGAAACCCGAAAGGAAGATCGTGGGCAGAAGTGTGAAGTAGGTCAGCATCATCGCTTCCTGCTGCGTGCGGGCAACGCTGGAAATGAGCAGGCCGATGCCGAGCGAGGACAGGAGGAAGAGAAAAGAGAACACCAGCAGCAGACCCAGGTCACCGCGAATGGGCACGTCGAACCACAGGGTGCCGACGACCAGGATCTCCAGCGTGTCGAAGAAGGCCAGCAGCACGTAGGGCAGGATCTTGCCCAGGATCAGCTCGCCGGAGCGGATGGGCGTGACGATTAGCTGCTCGATCGTGCCGCGCTCGCGCTCCCGCACGATGGAGGTCGCCGTCAGCATCGAGGTCATCAACTGCAGGATCAAACCGATCAGGGCCGGCACCATGAAGAAAGCGCTGACCAGATCGGGGTTGTACCACACGCGCGCCCGGACCTGCACCAACGGCTGGGCTCCCTGGAGGGCGGTCTGGCTGCCGATCCGCTCGAGGGCCAGGCGGGTAGCGTGGGCTTGACCGATCAGCTCCGCCGCTGCCAGACTGGTCGAGGCCACGTTGGGGTCGCTGCCGTCCAGGACAAAGGCCACTTGCACCGGTCGCCCGGCGATGATTGACCGGCCGTAGTCGGGCGGAATCACCAGACCGGCCCGGGCCCGGCCGCTTTCGATCAGGGAGCGTAGCTGCGCTTCGGAGTCGACATCATAGGCCAGGCGGAAGTAGTCGGCGGCGCGGTAGGCGTCCAGCAGCCGCCTGGCTTCCGGCCCGCGGTCCTGATCGAACACGGCCAGCGGCACATTGCGAACATCACTGGTAGCCGTATAGCCCAGCAAGAAGAGCTGCACCACGGGTATGGCGAAGGTGATGTACAGCGTGCGGGGGTCGCGCAGAATCTGGATGAATTCCTTGCGGATCAGGGAGCGCAGCCGGTGGATCACCACGGCGCCGTCCCCGGCTCAGCCTGCCCGGGCCTGCGGCCCGGCGGCCGATCGGCGACAACGCCATACAGGAAGATATCGACGAAGTGGTCGAGCGTGTCGGGCGGGAAGATGGCCAGCACCTGGGGGCTGAACATCTGCTCGGTGATCACATACGAGAAGAACATGCCGACGAAGGCGCGCATGACC
>JALHUE010000250.1 GCA_022866145.1 Anaerolineales bacterium
TGATCCGTTCGGCCTCCACTCTGAGCATCCGCCCATCCAGGCAAGTCCATATGAGAAGTGGCCCAAGTGCTATGAGACCTTCACCACAGGAGCATCCACTACGGATGAGGCCAAGTCCTATCTGACATTCACTCTGGCCGTTTACCCAAACGCCTGCAGGGATATCCCTCCAACGGAGGGAGGCTTCTAAGGCAAGAGGGCGATGGCCGGGAGGAGCCCACATTTCTCTCGGCCATCAGCGATCGCTGCGGCGATGGCTGGCGACCCAATTGCCCTGCGCCCAAACCTGCGGGACGTGTCGACACGCCAGCTTATCGGGAAGCCGCTCACGGGGCATTCTGGCTGGATAACCAGCGTGGCCTTCAACCTCCTTGAAGCCGCAAGACCGGTCGCATCAGGTAGTGTGGACTGGAACACCATCCTGTTGGACGCGGCAAAGGAGCGGCCCACGAAACCTATCCAACGCAGCGCTCCCGCCTCGCGGCGCGAGCGCTGATTCATCCCAAGGGATCGCGATGGAGGAAACCCCACAACGATCTTGCTCGGAGAGGGGCCGGGCTCCCCGTGGCCTGCCGCTCAGCCTTGCCTGGCATCGCCTCGCGGCGCGGTCTTCCCGGGAAACCCTTCGACCTGGCCTTCCAGCAAGGGCTACCCTTTCTCATTCCGGCACGTGCAGTGGAGCCGCACCCAATTGTGGTCCTCGTCGAGCTCGACAACCGTCCCCTCGGCCGTGATCGTCTCGCCGGGATAGACCGGCGCCAGGAAGCGAAAGTCCATGCGCGTCGCCATGAAGCCCCACAGTCCCCCGAGGTGGGTCAGCATGCTGGCCAGCGAGCTCATCCCGCCCGCCCTTTCCCATGTTCCTTGATCCGGGCGCGCGCGGCTTCCAGCTGCACTTCCAGGGCGCGGTGGCCCGTGCCACCCACGCTGTCTCGGCGATCAAGAACGACCTGGACATCGAATAGAGCGTTCATATCCCCTGCGAAGAGCGGGCTGGCCGAAGCCCATTCCTCCGGGGACAATTCGTCCAGACTCACCCCTCTCGCTTCGGCCAGGCGGACCGCCATCCCCACTGCCGCGTGGGCCTGGCGGAAAGGCAGGCCCTTGGCCACCAGGTGGTCTGCCAGGTCGACGGCGTACACCTCGGGCGTGATGGCTGCGGCCAGCCTTTCCGGGTCGACCCGCATCGACCGTATCACCCCGGTCACCACGGGAAGCGCCGCCATGAGAGTATCCATGGCATCGAACGCCGGCTCCTTGTCCTCCTGCAGGTCCTTGTCATAGGCCGAGGGGAGGCCCTTGAGCGTCGACAGCAATCCGGCCAGATGACCGATGAGCCTGCCGGTCTTGCCTCGCGTCAACTCGAGGGGATCGGGGTTGCGCTTCTGCGGCATCAGGCTCGATCCGGTGGTGAACGACTCATCGAGCTCGACGAATCCGAACTCGTGCGTGCTGAACAAGATCAGTTGCTCCGCCAGCCGGCTCAGGTGCACGCCCAGCAGCGCGCAGTCGAACAGGAAGACGGCGACAAAATCGCGATCGGCGACCGCGTCCAGGCTGTTGGGCGAGACCCCAGAGAAGCCCAGCTCGCCCGCCAGGTCGGCCCGGTCGACCGGGACGGATGTGCCCGCCAGCGCGCCCGAACCCAACGGAAGGACCGACGCCGTCCCAGCGCACTCAACCAGCCGCTGCAGGTCCCGATCGAGCGGCCAGAAATGGCACAACACCCAGTGGCCCCAGGTGATGGGCTGGGCCTGGCGCAGGTGGGTGTACCCGGGCATCGGCGCGTGCAGATTCGCCGCCGCACAACCCACCAACGCCTGCTGCAAGGCGAGAACCTCGGCCGACAGTGAGGCGCAGGCGCCCATCACCCACAGTCGGAAGTCGGTGACCACCTGATCGTTGCGGCTCCGGCCGGTGTGCAGCTTCCCCGCAACGGGACCGATCAACTCGGTTAGTCGACGCTCCACGGCGCTGTGGATATCCTCGTCGGAGCTATCCGAGGGGAATGTACCGCCGGCGAACTCGTCCCGGATTGCCGCCAGTCCCGACCGGAGGTTCGTCTCCTCTTCCTCATTCAAGATGCCGGCCCGGCGGAGCGCCGATGCCCAGGCCATGCTGCCGCGGATGTCCTCCTCCGCCAGGCGGCAGTCGAAGGGATAACTGGCGTTGAACCGTTCCACCCGCGGATCGGTCGGCTTGGACATCCTCCCGCCCCACATCTTCATCGTTCGCCTCCGTCGTTCGGGGTGACCCGACACCCGCCACGGGCCGAGTCAGTCACGTTGGATCTCCGTCGGCTTGACCGCGGCGTAACGGGTTCGCCCGGATTCGGTCTGTTCCCGCATCGCCCTCACCTTCATCGGCAGCCCGAACAGATTGATGAATCCTTCGGCATCGCGCTGGTTGTAGACCTCGTCCTGCCCGAAGGTGGCAAAGTCCTCACGGTACAGGCTCTCGGTCGAGGCGCGTCCGATCACGGTGACATTGCCCTTGTAGAGCTTCACCCGTACCCAGCCCGTCACGGTCTTCTGCGTCTCGGCGATGAAGGCCTGCATCGACTCCCGCAGCGTAGTGAACCACTTGCCGTAGTAGACCAGCTCGGCATAGTCGAGCGCCACGTGCTCCTTGTAATGGGCGACATCGCGGTCCAGACACAGGCTCTCCAGCTCGCGATGGGCGAGGAACAGGATCGTCCCCCCTGGCGTCTCGTACACCCCGCGTGACTTCATCCCCACCAGCCGATTCTCCACCAGGTCCACGCGCCCGATGCCATGGCGAGCTCCCAGGACGTTGGCCGCCTCCACCAGATCGGCGGGTGCCAACTCCTGTCCGTTGAGCGACACCGGGATGCCCTTCGCGAAGCCGATCTCGACCTCCTCGGCGTGCTCGGGAGCCTTGTCCGGCGCCGCTGTCCACTGGAACATGTCCTCCTCCGGCGGCTGCGCAGGATTCTCCAGGGGCCCACCTTCGTGTGAAAGGTGCCACAGATTGCGGTCACGGCTGTAGATGGAGCGCAGGGTTGCACTGACGGGCACCCGATGCGCTTCGGCGTAGGCCAGCGCATCCTCCCGCGAGCGAATGGCCCACTGCCGCCACGGGGCGATCACCTTCAGCGCCGGATTGAGGGCCTTGTAGGTCAGTTCGAATCGGACCTGATCATTCCCCTTTCCGGTGCAGCCGTGGGCGACCGCGTCCGCCCCCTCCTCCTCCGCCACGCTCACCTGCCACTTGGCAATGAGGGGGCGGGCGATCGAGGTACCTAACAAGTACTTGCCTTCGTAGACCGCGCCCGCCTGGAGCATGGCGAACAGGAAGTCGGTGGCGAACTCCTGCCGGAGGTCCTTCAGAACCAACTTGGAGGCGCCGCTGGCTAGCGCCTTAGCCTCCAATCCCGACAGCTCCTCCCCCTGGCCGATGTCGGCGCAGAAGCAGATGACTTCGCAGCCGAAGTTCTCCTTCAACCAGGGCACGATGATCGAGGTGTCCAGGCCCCCGGAGTAGGCCAGGACCGCCTTGCGGATGGTCGAGTCGGACATGATGCATACCCTCCATTGGCTCCGTGCGTGGCGCCGAGAACGCTAATTGTTCAAGGTTTCCGAGATGTGGACAAATGAAAAGCCCGCCAGACGCTTCACAGGTCTGGCGGGCGGCAGGTCGTCGCTTGAGAGCTCAGGCAGCCGGCCTCGATCGCCAGACGAGCATCTGGCGGGAACGACGGGAGCGAACAGGGATCTTCCGGGTCGAGGGCATGTTGGGACGAGAATACGACAAGTTCACCTCCCAGTCAAGGGCGGATGGGCAGGGGCTGGCAGCCTGCTCGGATTCGGGGCCAAAGCCTGAAGAGGAGAGTGGTGCCGAGCTACTCGCCTAGCCGCGGCACGCGACTCTGCACGCCGAGCAGCGGGAGCACGGCGCAGGCGGCGCAGGCGAGGGCGCCGAGCAGGACACCGGTCAGCTGACCTGCCGCCGGCGGCAGGCCAAGCAGCGCCGCCCCCAACACGGGGCCGACA
>JALHUE010000251.1 GCA_022866145.1 Anaerolineales bacterium
CAGGGCCACGTGCACGCGGGGGAGGGTCGTGACCATGCGGCCGTTGCCCTCATTGGTCACCAGGCACAGCGTCCCGGTATCGGCTGCCGCCATGTTGACGCCGGAAATGCCCATATCGGCGGTGAGGAAGACCTGGCGCAGTGTGCGTCGCGCCACGGCTGTCATGGTCGAGACGTCATCCGTATAGGGCACGCCCAGGTGCTCCGAGAAGGTGCGGCCGACTTCTTGCCGGCGCAGGTGCAGCGCTGGGGTGATGATATGGGCCGGAGGTTCCCCGCGGAGTTGGAGGATGTATTCACCCAGGTCGGTCTCAACCACCTGCAGCCCGGCGTGTTCTAGAGCCGGGTTGAGTGCAATCTCCTCGCTCACCATGGACTTCGACTTGGCGATCAGGCGAACGCCATGCAGGCGGGCGATGCGCAGAACGTGCTCGCAGGCTTCCTCGGCTGACGACGCCCGGAGGACTTGCAGCCCATTGGTCTCACAGGCGGCGGCGAACCTTGCCAGCAGGGAATCCCAGTCGTCAAGGACTTCGAGGCGAATGTTGCGGGCCTGCTGGCGGACGGCCTCAACCTCGGGAAGGCTCGCGTTGGCTTGTCGCGCCCCTGCCTTGCGACGTTGGGCATTGTTGTCCAGCGCCTCTTGGAGCACAGGATTGGCGAGTGCCCTGCGAACGGCCTGGCGGAAGTGGGCGCTCATCGCAGGCCCCCGGGATCACCGGCCATGATCTGGGCCAAGTGGGCGCAGCGGGTGGCCGAACCGTGTTTGCGCAGTCCCCCTTCAATGTGCATCAGGCAGCTGACGTCGCATCCCACGACGCGTTTGGCGTGCGAGGCTTCAATCGCCACTAGCTTGCGGGCAAGCATCTCGGAGGAGAGTTCCGGCTGGTCCACCGAAAACACCCCGCCGAACCCGCAACACTCGGGCTCAAGCGCGGTCACCTGCATTCCCGGGATGGACGCCAGCAGCTGCATTGGCTGGCTGTCTACCCCCAGCCCCCGCAGAAGGTGGCAGGAGGGGTGGTAGGCCAGGCTGCCCCCCGGCACGCCACCCCAGGCGCGCACGCCAAGGACGTCCACCAGGAACTGGCTGAACTCGTAGGTGCGGCGGGCAAGCCTATCGGCTCGCGTTCGCCATTCCGGATCATCGGCGAACAGTTGCAGGTATCCGTGACAGACCATGTGGGCGCAAGAGCCCGAGGGGATGACAACTGGACCCGGCGCGGCCTCCAACACCTCAAGCGTGTGGCGGGCCATCCGCCTTGCGCTGTCCCATTCCCCGGCATTGAAGGCCGGCTGCCCGCAGCAGGTCTGCGCCTCGGGAAACGCGACCTGCACGCCGCAAGCACGCAGCACCGCAACCACCGACTCGCCCACAGCGGGGAACAGGCTGTCGATCAGGCAGGTCGCAAAAAGCTGTACTCGCATAAGGTGTCCCTCGGGCGCGTACTGGCAGAGGAGGGACGATCCATGGGGAGCATACCTGCCTTGGCGGGCGCAAGAAAGGAACAAGCATCACGCTGTGGCCCGCGAGGTGGCATACCGTCGCGCAAATCGGTTGACGGGGCAGGGCGGAGTTGCACGAGCCGAGAAAACGGCCGCTCGTGAGAGCGGCCGCGTGTCGGGGCGGGCGGATTTGAACCGCCGACCCCCTGCACCCCATGCAGGTGCGCTAGCCGGACTGCGCCACGCCCCGGAGATGGTCATTATAGCCGAGCGGGACGCCGCCAACAAGGCTCGATCCTGAGTCCGAGCGCCGAGACAGGCGGTGCCGGTTACCCTTGCGCAGGCTTTGAATCTATAATCGCTCCCGAGAGGTGCAGAATGCACGTATACGACATCTCGGTCGGAATCGAGCCGGGTATGCCTGTATGGCCGGGCGATCTGCCGTTGGAGTTGATCCGGGTTTCTGCGATCGCCGACGGCGCCAACGCCAACGTCTCTCGTATTTCCTGCAGCGTGCATATTGGCACCCACATGGATGCCCCGCTGCACTTCGTCGAAGGCGGGGCATCGATCGAGGCTCTGCCGCTCAAGGTCTTGATCGGGCGGGCGTATGTGGTCAACCTGCCCAAGGCCGACGTAATCGACGCCGCCGCCCTTGAAGGAGCGAACATCCCTCCACGCACCAAGCGTGTGCTGTTCAAGACCCGTAATTCCGCCCTGTGGGCACGGGGCGAAACCCGGTTCCAGACCGATTTCGTCGCCGTCGACGAGAGCGGCGCGCACTGGCTGGTCCGTAAGGGCGTGCAGCTCGTCGGGGTCGACTACCTCTCGGTGGCGCCCTACAAGCGCAGCAAGGAAGTCCACGAGACACTGCTGAAGGCGGGCGTGGTCATTGTCGAAGGTGTGGACCTGAGCCGGGTGGCGCAGGGGCGCTACACGCTGTACTGCCTGCCGCTCAAGCTGGTGGGCAGCGACGGCGCGCCCACCCGGGCGATCCTGCTCGGGGTGTAGTCCGGACTCAGAGCCCCCCGGTCTCTTGCGCCCGGCGCAGCTGCTCCCAATACCCCGGCGCCTCAAAACGCCTGAGAAGAAACGAATCGGCATACCTGGGAAGGTCTTGCCCGAGGACAGATCTGGCCAGCAGCTCGCCTGCGGCCGGCGAGGCCATCACACCGAAGCCGGATAGGGCGGCCATCAGGAAGTAACCTCCGAGAGGCGTTGGGCCGATCAAAGGCAGATTGTCCGGGGTGCGTGTGTAGTAGCCCCCGTCGACCGATGTCGGGGGCATCCGTCCGATATACACGCGCAGGCCGAGGATCAGCCGACTCATCCCGCGCATGGCGATTTCGGCATAGGCTGGGTCGGGCACGATTGGGAATGTCGGGAGGACGGATGGCAGGTGGTAGGGCCACAAGAGCAGGCAGTAGCGGCTGTCGGCAGGTCCCTCCGGCCGCAGATGTGCGCCACCGGGCAGTGGTTCGAGCAAGTTTCGGTCGGCGGGGGATTGGCGAAGCAGGGCGAGTTCCTCTTCCGACCATTCCAGGCGCTGCTCATCCGCGAGGATCAGCAAGGGTGCCGAGCGGGGGACGATCTGGGCGAGATCCTGGAAGGCGGCCTTCAGGTGCAGCTCCCAGGAAAGCGGAAGCTCTACCCCGGCCCATTCGCTGACCTCAGACGCAAACGGCCCGGCGGCGTTGACCAGGATCGGCGCGGAAATGTGATGTGCCCCGGCCGGCGTCTCGACCTGCAAGCCCTTGACGGCGCCGCCGGCGATCTCCAGACGCGTGAGCCTGCCAGCCAGGCGAGCCACCCCCGCCAGTGCAGCCTTCCCCAATAGCCAGGTCCCGAGCTCCTGTGCCCGGAACCATCCGGCGCGATGCACTCGCAGTACAGCGAGCGTGCCCGGCGCCAAGTAAGGATAGACCGCTTGGATGGCGGCGGGATCGGAGCAGAACTCCGCACCGCTGGACGCTCCTGCGGAAACTCCCGCCGATCCGAGACCGCGGGGGTCGATGCCAGGTGAGGGAGAGATGTGCAGCTCCCCGCCGCCAAGGCGGGCGATATGCTCGGCACGGACGAGCAAGCCGCGGGCGCCGTCATCGGTCGTGCTGGCGTACAGGTAGCCGCGGCGGTTGAGGCCGAAGGCGTTGCCGGTCTCATCTGCCCAGCGTTGCAGCCAGAACACGCTGCGGTCGATCAGGTGGATCATGGAGGCCTCAGGCCACCAGTTCCGATAGCACTCCGTGGATTTGTCACTGGTCAGGCTGAGGGGGGGGCGCTCATCGACGACCACCACGCGCAGACCTGGCTGGAGCAAAGTGAGGTGAAAGGCGGCCGAAATCCCAGCGATCCCGGCGCCGCAGATCACGACGTCAGCCGTTGTGCGTCCCATCCGGTGCGTTCTCGCCATCCGGTGTGAAGGAATGGTAGCGGCAGAGGCGCTGCGGGGCAATCACCCTCGGCCAGGGTCCGGAGACATCGCTGCCAGGTCGGTCGTCACCCCTTGCCGCCGGCGGCCAGTTGGCG
>JALHUE010000252.1 GCA_022866145.1 Anaerolineales bacterium
GAGTGCGCAGCGGGTACAAATCACCGCCCTGCGGCTGGCCTGGCCGCCTGAGCTCGATCGCCTCGACCGGATCCGCTTCAAGTCCAGAACCATCTGGGACCGGGGGGACAGTCATCCACCAACCTCCATTGACCCTGGGGAATGGAAGTGGGGCGTCTCCCGCCGCGTCGATCCAGGAGCCCAGGAGACGCTGACGTTCATCTTCACCGGCGGCTCCAGCTCGGAGGAGTACGATCTGGAGATCACCCTCGACGGCGTGTGCGCGATCAGCTGGTAGGCGCACAACGACAGCCTCGACACCCGTCCTCCTCAGGGCACTCCGCGTGGGCTTTCGCTGGCGCAGGGTGCCCGGCGCCTTGGGTTGCACGCGCCGCACCTCATACCCAGGTTGCTGAGGCTTCAGTTGGCTGCGCGCCCGTCTGCCCTGGCGGTGCGCTATCCCAACCTGCGATCCGATCCGGCGTGGTGATGCGACGTCTTACCGGGAGTCAAGCCAAGATCTCGGTGAATCACAGGCGCCGCAATCCGCAACGGCAAGGCCCAGTGCGGCTCCCTGTCCCTCGGAGCCGTCTCGGCCTTGCGGCGCCGGACTGCGTCCGGCCAACGGGTCCTGGCCGGCAACCCACATCCAGCACGATTGCCTGAGCTTCCCTCGAATGTGGCGGAGGGCGCAAAGTGCAGGTTCATGTCCTCACCCGTCAGCACGATGCTCGGGTTAACCTTCGAGGGGTTCTTCGCAGGTCGGAGGATTCATGATAGCCTTAGTCCGAGTCCCGGAGGAGTGGCCGGGCCTGGAGCGGGTCGGCAGCCCGCTGGCGTTCGCTGAGGGTGAGGCGCCCTCCTGCTGAGTCTACGCGGAGGGCAAGAGGAGGGGTCCAGGGCGCTCGCCCTGGATAGGCGATGGACAGTGTGATCGGGACGACACTCGGGCGCTATCGCCTGATCGAGCGCATTGGCCGGGGCGGGATGGCCAATGTCTACCTGGCCGAGACGGTCGGGGAGCAGACCCGCGTCGCCATCAAACTCCTCACGCCCTTGATCTCCGAAGATGAGCGATTCCTGCTCCGATTCCGGCAGGAAGCCAAAGTCGTCGCCAGGCTCAAGCATCCGAACATCATGCCGGTGATTGACTACGGCGAGATCGACGGCAAGGTCTATCTGGTCATGCCGCATCATCCGCTCGGCAGCCTGTCAGACCGGCTGGGGCGAGGATCGCTCCCGGCGGAAGACGGCGGCCGGATCATCGCCCAGGTCTCGGCTGCCCTTCAGTTCGCCCACGAGCACGGCGTGATCCACCGCGACGTCAAGCCCTCGAACATCCTGCTGGATGCCGAGGGGAATGCCTGGCTTTCCGATTTCGGGCTAGCCTACATCCATGATGCGTCCTTAAGCCTGACCGGCTCGGCCATGCTTGGCACTCCGGCGTACGTTTCTCCCGAGCAGGCGCGGGGGGTGAGGGCTAGTGCCCGATCCGACCAATACTCGCTCGGAATCGTGCTCTTCGAGATGGTCACTGGCCAGCTGCCGTTCGAGGCCGAGACGCCGATGGGCGTCCTGGTCAAACACATGCAAACGCCGATCCCGCTGCCGCGCTCGATCAAGCCAGGAGTGCCGGTTCACATCGAGCGGGTGATCCTGAAAGCCACGGCCAAGGATCCCGATGACCGATTCGGTTCCGTGGCCGAGATGAATGCGGCCTTCCAGGCCGCCCTGGCCCACGCCCTGAACCCCTCGCTGCACCCCCCGCCGGCGCTGATCCCGGTACCGCCGAGCCACCCGACGATCCCGCTTCCTGAAGGCGGGTACGTGCGCATCGGCCGGCGGCGCGTGCGGCCGTGGCAGCTGGGCGTGGCGGCGACCCTTCTGGCGCTCTTTGTTTGCCTTCCTTCAGCGTATGCCGGTATGTACCTGCTGCCAGGGAGCAACGGCGCCGCCACCGCGCCGCAGCTGACAGCGCAGGCTGCCACGATCCAGGCGCTCTCGACGCAGCTTGTGGCAAACCAGGCCGGGGGGCTATCACCGGACGAAGTGCAGGTCGCCGTGATCCAGACCCTGACCGCGAGGCAGGGTGGCGAGGGTGGCGGGGACTCCCTTTCACTGGAGCAGCCCGGCGGGCTGCTGCCCGGGATCTTCCCGGCGCTCTTTGCTGGCAGCTCTCCCACCCCGACACAACAGTCCGCTTTCCCTGGTGGGAGCACGCCCGAAGGGACTGGTGCCTCCCCGACGCGCTCGCCCACCAGTTCCGGCAGCGGGGCCGCCACAGCTGTCCCGACCTCCGGCTTGCTTCCGACGGCCACCCAGCCCGCGCCGGCAACCTCAACACAAGCC